>JAUXKD010000014.1 GCA_030624445.1 Candidatus Aenigmatarchaeota archaeon | reverse complement strand
GGTAATCGAGATCCTTAGTCTTCTGCTTCAGTGCGGCCGTCGTGTTTCTTATATCCTTGAGCGACTCGACCCCCTTCACGAGGCCTGTCTTTATGTCCTCAATGTTCTTTACCTTCGACTGGAGGGTGCCAATAAGCTCCAGTTTCTTCCTGTTCTGCGATGAGCTCTCCCTGACCCGCGTGATCCTTTCGCGTTCGGTACCGATGTCCTTTTTTACGGACTGCAGTGAAAGGTTGATTTTAACAATGTCGTCTGCGACGTTTTTACCGGAGGTGGACTGGCCATCCAGGTCCTTTTTGACAGAAGAGATGCCCGACTCCAGTTTTTCATCGAGCGCGGATACCCTTTCATCAAGAGATGAATCCAGCGCCCTCATCTTTTCATGCGTTGCAGCCACGCCGCCCCTCAGATTCTCGAGGTCTTCCACGCCATTGGCGAGGGTGTCCCGGGATTTTTCAATTTCATTGATCTTTTCCTTCAGGGATTCGAGGGCGTTTATCCTTTTCCCGGCGGCGTCGATATACTTCAACAGCGCCTTGTCCTGTTCCCTGTTTTCATCAATCCTCCTGTTCGCGTCGTCCGCGGTGCCCTGGGCGAGCTGAAGCTTTCCACCGAGTCCTATCATGGCATCCTTGTATTCGCGTGAAAGCTTTCCCAGAGATGAAATTTCCGAAGAAAACCTGCCGTCAACGCCTCTCAGGTTTCCTTCTATCTTCTTGATTTTCTCATTGATCGCGGCAAGGCCTTCCGCCCCGGCCATGGCCTTTTTGGACACTTCCCTGATTTCCCTGCTATTACTTCCGACTATCCTGCCCAGTTCACCGGCCAGAAACTCGTACCTTCTATTTAGGTCTTCCTTTTCCCTTTTCAGTTGTGTTATCCCGCTTCTGATTTTTTTGAAGGTCTCCATTTCAGCCCTCTATTTCTTTGAGCAGCCTGTCCATCTCGAGCTTGTACTTTTTTTCCATGCCTGCCATATCTTTCAGAACCTTATTCAATTTTTTATTGAGCCCTTCAAGCTGCAGCCTGGTTGATTTTGAGAAGTGGTAATTCCCGGCTGAGTGCTTCTTCATTTCCGCTATCTCTTTTCCCACATCACCTACAGCGGCCATAAGGTTTTCGAATCTAGCATTAAGGTCAGCGCTCTGCTTGGAGAATGTCGCCTTTTCCGTTGCGACTATGTCTTTGAGGTCGCTCTTGAGCCTCGCAGCGATGCCCGCCATGTCCTTGCCTACCTTCAAGGCCTCTTTTTCCACCTGCGAAGCCGTGCTGGCCGACACCTGCTCCAGCGTGTGTTCGAATCCGTTGATTTCGTTTTCCATCCCCATCACGTTCCTCTGCAGCCCGTTGACCATTTCAGCGAGCCCAAGCAGGCTCTTTGTCTCAGCTTTGAGCGCAGCGTTTTCTTCCCTCAGGGTGTGTATGTCCTTTCTAAGCGAATGCCTGGCAGCGGAGAATGCCCTGATGTTCTCTTCCGACATCCTTGATTGGGCCGTTTCCATGCTGCTCTTTATCTCGAATTGGAGCACATCCATCTGTTTCTTGAGGCGCATGTCGTCCTTCTCTGACTTGTCCTTCGTTTCCTGCGACACCGCGTCCATCTTTGCTTCAAGGGCCGCGGAGAATTCCTCTCCTCTCCTGAGGCCATCGGCCAGATTCTTTATATCCGGTTCCATTGCCTTCAGATCCCCGACGTCCTTGGAAAGCAGGCCTGCATCCGAGCGGACTGAATTTATTTCCGACAAGAACTCTTCCCTCACCTTGGTAATTTCACGTTCGAACGCAGCGTCCCTCTTTCTGCTTTCGCCTGTCTCCCTCTCGAGCATCTTCAGCCTTTCCTCGGAATCCCTCATGAAAGAGGCCGATTCCCTTTTCAGTTCCGACTTGGCCCCCTGAAGTTTACGGTCCATTGTTTTTTCAAAAGCCGACATCCCGGCCCTGAAAGTATCCAGGCGTTTGTCCACGGCCTCCTGATTCTTCTCGGCCTCCAGCCTGGTTTCGCCAAGGTTTTTCTCGTCGACCTGCCTCAGTTCGGAAGAAAATGAAACCAGCTTTCTGTCCACTTCCTCGGAAAGGGCCTGCATCTTATCCTCACTCTCTCTTTTGATTCCGGACATGCCGCGCTTCAGCTGCTGGCCAAGGTTTTCCACATCCATTCTTGCCTGGCTCAGGTGGGATATGACCTCCTGAACCCTTCCGTCAAGGCCGCCCACGTCCGACTCCAGTTTCAGGAGCGCTTCAATGTCCTTTCCCAGCAGCAGGTTCCGCTCCCTGAGAACGTCCATCTTTTTCTCCAACGCCTTCTCGAAGCCGGTCATCCTCGCGGAGGTTCTCCTGGCAACCGAGGTTTTCAGTGCATCCAGCTTTTCATTAGAATCGGCAGAAAGCAGGGACAGCTTTTCTTCCATCGCAGCGTCGCCCTTTTGAGTTTTCCTAACCGACCCCTTTATCGCGGAGCCCAGGCTTTCTTCCGCTGAGGACAGCTCGCCCGAAAGGGAGCTGATCTTGTTGCTGAGCTTTTCGCTCTCTTGTTTGAAAGTCTTGTTCAGGGTGACAATAGATTCTTCGATGGTCTTGTCTTCTGACCTGAGTTTCTTAGCGCCGCTCTCCAGCGTGTTCAACCTCTCAACAACCGGATTAACCTGATTGTTGATGAAGTAGAGCAGCCTCTTCCCTGCCTCCCCGTAAACATGGGAAGCCTCTTTGAGCTTGTTGACGAGATACTCATTCCTGCTTTTTAGCAGGGTGTTCTCCTTCTTCAGTTCACCAGCCAATGTCTTCTGATGATCGGCGTCGTCCCTGAGGCGCTTGAGTTCCATTCCGACTTCCCTTAATTCATCCATCCTGTCACCTGAACTCCTTCAGAAGTGTCGATACTCTCAGCTTCTGTTCCTTCAGCCTTTCCTCGAGCTTCCTCTTCTCTTCGGCGTGATGCTTCACGAGCTGCTGGAATTCCTTTTTCTCGCTTTCAATCCTTTGCTCCAGCCTCATCTGCGACTCGCGCATCTCTTTGAGCTGTCCGGAAAGGGCGTCAACCTTGTCATGAAGCTTTTTTGTCGGGACGGCCCTTTCGTCCTGGGCGTTGATCCTCTTCTCGAGGCCGTCGGCCCTTCTGACAAAGAACTCCCTTATATCCAGAATGTCCTTGGTTTTGTTGTCCAGTTCCGTTATAATCTCCTTGGGGGTCTGGAGGGATTCAACCCTGTCCTCGAGGTTAATGTTGTCCGATTTCAGGATTTCTATCCTGTTCAGTATTTTTTCCTTCTTCTCATCGAGCCTTTCGAGGCCGTCCTGCAGGCTGCCAACCTCTCCCTTCAGGGCGGCGAACTCGCCTATATCCTTATGGGACTCTGAAACCATGTTTTCAACTGACTGGAGCTTGTCGTCAATGAAGGCGAACCGGCCGGCGAACTCCTTTTTGATGCTGCTCGATTCGGATTCGATCATCCTGGGCAGTAGCTCCTTTATCTTTTCGTCGGTTTCCTTCAGATTCGCCTTGACGGAATCCCTGATCATCGAACTGAGCTCCGTTATGAGTCTTTTGGTGTCGGAAATGCCATCCTCCAGCTTTGATATCCTGTCATCGAACCTGTAAAGTGCCGTTATGTCCTTTTTGTTCGTGACGAAGTAGTTGCCAATCTCATTCATCTTCGCGTTAGCCTTATCCAAGGCATCCTCGACGTTCTTGATCCTTTTTGAAAACGGATCGATGTTTTCTTCCACCTTCCTCTTCACGATGAGGGGTATGATCTCTTCTTTCATCTCGTCCGCGGACGATATCAGCGCCCTGAGCTTCTGGACGTTCTCCGCTCCGAGCTTGCGCTCGAAGTCCTCCATCTTGTCTTCCAGGTCGGGGACCCTCTCTACCGTTTCCAGTTCCCTGTCTATCGCCATGAACCTGTTTTCCGCCTCCTCTTTGAAGGCGTCAATCAGGGTTGCAATTTCCTTGAGGGATTTTTTGAGCTTGTCAAGTTCGTTCTTGAATTCGATCCCGCCGCTCATCGCCATAAGACCGCTGGCAACTTCACCGGCCGGGGGCGCTTCCTCTTTAGGGGGCGGAGCCGCTTTCGATTCCTCGAGTTTTTCACCGAGTTCCTTCAACCTCTTGTCGAACATCTTCTTCATGGTTTCGGCAACTTCCTGCTCGCCCTTCTTCTCTTCCCCCTCTTTCTCGGTCATTGCCACTACCGCTTTCTTGAGTTCGTCTATCTGGAGCGCCGTTTTCTCCTCCAGTTCCTTTATTTTCGGTTCAATACTGGGTGCCGCCGGCTGGACAGGCTGCACGGGCTGAGGAGGTGTGGGGGCCGGTTTCGCATTCTTCATTTCGCTGGAGAGGTCCTCAACCAGCCCGGCAAGTTCCTCGCTCTTTTTCATGGCCTCGCCCTTCTCATCTTCAAGGGATTTCATGCTTTCCTTTTGCGTTTCCAGCTGCCTCTCGAGCTTCTCGATTTCTGGATCGGTTTTCTTTTTCGGAGCGGCCGGCTTTGGGGCTGGTTTCTTTTCAGCAGCAGGTTGTTCCTCAGGGGCGGTTTTCTTTTCGGCGGGAGGCTTCTCTTCTGGGGCTGGTTTCTTTTCAGCAACGGGTTTTTCCTCGGGGGTATGTTTCTTGTCATCTGGAAGCTTCTCGGGGGCCGGTTTCTTTTCCTCTTCTTTTTTTTCAGGCGGCTTCTGACCCTGTTCATCCTTCTTCCCTGAGAAAATGGAACCTATTTTCTTCAGTCCTCCGAGGCCTTCTTCCTTTTCGTCAACTTTCTCTTCAGAAGCGGTAGCGCCCTCGAGCTTTTTCTGCTCTTCCATCAGCTTCTTCAGCTCGTCCTTTTTCTTATCCTCTTCACTCTTTCCAAACATCTACTTCCCCAGCTCCTCTATGAGTTTTTTCGTGAGATCCCTCTGTTTCACCAGTTGCCGGTGCATTTCTTTCAGGTCGTTTTCGAGGCTCTGGATCTTCATGATGAGGTTGGATTCGGTCATGTCTTCGGGCCTCAATCCCACAAATTTTTCCCATATCTTTTCGGTCGGGATTTCGTATTTGCGGGCGTGGAGAACGTTGAATTTGCGCAACTCGTAAATCAGAAAAACCACGGACGCAATCAATAGTGCCGACAATGCTATGTCTGACGGGAACATATAAATAATATTGCTTTAAGGTGTTAAATAAATTTCCACGTGAATCAGACAGCATGAAAGACGCCGGTATATTCCGGATTGTCCTATTTGATCATGCCGAAAAATCTCATCAATCTCGTCAGGAATGTGTCTGGGATGTATTTCTCACCTATCATTTGTCCCGCCAGCTCGAAAAATTGCCTGCTGGCAGGGGAGGCCGGGTCGAAAAGGACGACCGGTGTCTTCAGGGCGAGGCTTCTCAGAACGTTTTTATCCATGGGCACGGAGATCACGATCGGCAGCTCGGCAAGCTGCTCCACTTCATCGACGCTCAGTTCGTAACGCTCTTTGCCGACCATGTTGAGCATGATGCCTATGGGCTTCACACCGATTTCCAGGGCCACCTGGTGGGACTTTATGATATCCATCGTGGAAGGCACGAACGGCGTTGATATGAACAGCACCTCGTCGCTTGCCCGTATGGTCGCCATCGCCTCCCTGCCCATGCCGGGAGCACCGTCGAGAAGAACTATGTCCGCTTCGTCCGAAAGCTTCTTTATAACCTTCTTCAGCCTGCTGACGTCCACTCCTCTCAGATCCTTCAGGGAGAGTGAAGCCGGTATGACCCTGAGGCCCGGGACATGATAGTCGTATATTGCCTCTTGGATCTTCGCCTTCCCCGTAAGCACCTGGTTGAGGGTGACCGGGGAATAGTACATGCCGAGGTAGAGGCTCAGGTGGGAAGTGGTTATGTTGCAGTCGACTATTATGACGCTCTTTTTGAAGTAGGAAGCCAGGGCCGTGCCTACATTTGCGACAGTCGTTGTTTTTCCAACACCGCCCTTTCCGGATAAAATTCCTATAATCCTTCCCATTCTTTCACCACTTGTATTATACTTGTATTATTTTTCTTTTCTAATATAAATTTCCGTCCAATCCATATTACCACTTCAGAGAGCAAAGTATCTTTAGCAGTTCCTCCTCGTTTTGCACCAGCACAGGGAAATCCGCCGAGCCCCCTATCTGGGAATGAAGATGGTACATATAGTTGAGAAGGTCCGCTCCCGTCCCCAGTGAAATGGCCGTGGCTATCATTTTCGAAACGATCTCTGCGTGATATCTCCTGGAAAATGAGATGATGTTTGAAAAAAGGACGTACAGAAACGCGTGCTGGAAAAAGTATCTTCCATAGGTGCCAAGCACGTCCTTGTCTCCCCTGTACAGAATGCGCAGGTTGTCGGTATCGAAAAGGTATTTCCTGTACTTCTCCATGAAATACTGCACCTGGGACCATTTGGCTCTGACAACCAGTTCCGGGGACCAGAATCCTCCCACCGGCTTTTCGTGCTTGAACATGTTTTCTACGTATCCACCGATCCATTCGAAACGTGGCCTTATTTTCTTGCCCACTATTTCTATGAATCCCTTTTCCGCCATCAGCTTGAAAAGGGGCCTTCCGAGCCCCGCCTCGCTGTGATAAAGATAGTTCGTCTGTATGCCCCACGTAGTCTGTATTCTGAACAGGGAAACCCCATTTTCCTGTCCGGCGCAGCTGAGCCATATGAGCCAGAAATTCTTGTAATCGGTGACTTTTTCCTTGAGCCTGCCCATTTACACCACAATAAATATATTGTATAAACATATAAAAAAATAGTACCCACTTTCTGGTTTTTTGTACTGTCACCCCTCCCACAGGCTCGGAGATGTTTGTTAGTTTGAAATGAAAATTTTAAAGAAAAATAGTATAAACATACAATAACGTGCGTAATGTTACAAACATATAAACCGGTATCCGGCGTTCATTACCCGATATTACTGAGCTTTTTTTCGTTGCGCTTTTTGAGCTCATTGTACGCATTCTCTGATATGATGCCTTCCTTGAATTCCCTCTCCAGTAGATTTAAGACCTTTTTAATCTTCTCCTTTTCGGCTTCCTTCCTTTGCCTCTCGGCCTCCGCCCTTTCAGCTTCTATCCTTGCACCTGGCTCCGCTTCCGCGGGCGTGGTGCCCGTTAACTCGGCTGCCGCCCCGGCCTTGGGCACTTCAAACCTGAACATCCTTTTCACCCTTTTCTTGTATCTGTTTATGGCGATGATCAGTGCGAGTATCGCTATCACGAGTACCAGAATAAGCATCAGCATCCAGTCCGGTATTGGTAACATGCCGACGGGTCCTGAAGGCGGAGCCGTTCTAAGATACTCCCTTCCCCTGTCCAGCAGCCTCCATCCTGTGGTGACGGAGTCCAGCGCCTCGTTGAACATCTTCGCATCAAGGTACCCTCCCGTGAGGTCTATCTGGTGCTGTATCTCCTCTATTATATCGTAGACCTTCGTGAGGTCTTTTTTGCCTTCCTTCGCTGTTGCGTTGACGTCTTCCTTGAACTCTTCGAATTCTTCCTTCAGTTTTTTCAACTGGTATCTTACCAGTTCCTCCCTTGAACCGAAAACTATGACTGATGTCAGTTTTTCGTCATAGGTTTCGTTTGACGTGGCGTTGAAAATGCCGTAATACTGTTTGGCTTCCGTTCCCGCGGGAACGAGCAAGTTCACAACGAACGTCTTGCTCTCCCCCGCCTTGAGAAGCGGCAACATCAGCGGCTGAATGGTGTACCAGGAGGAAGGTATTCCCTCGATTGTAAGCATTATGTTACGAAGCATCATATTTCCTGTGTTGTTAACCGTAACCGAAGGGTACTGGGCCCAGCCAACCTCGGTCGAAATCTCTGCGGGGTACACCACTATTTCTATTTCCGGTGTGGGGGGAGGCCCCACCCCTATCCCGCCGGAAGGAGCTTCGGGACCTTCGTCACGTCTCGGTGGTTCTGGAGGTTCTGGTTCTCCCG
>JAUXKD010000124.1 GCA_030624445.1 Candidatus Aenigmatarchaeota archaeon | reverse complement strand
GGCAAGGCTGGCCAAGGAAGTCGAGCTGGACATCGAGGAAGTGAAGGCTCTGCTTGATTCAAAGCCCGAGGAACTCGCGGCTTCAGGATCGCGCACTCCCTATCAGGAAAAACAAAAAGAACAAAGGCAGCCGTACTGAATTCTCGCGGGTTTTGTGCTCTCAGTCCAGAATGGTGCATTTGCCGCCGCAGAACCTGGTTATGTTGCCGCATATCTCTTTGAGGGCTTCCAGCAGGTAGCCGTCGGTCGTGTTTTCGTTCCCCTGGACGTATATGAAAACGCTCCTCGTTCCGGGGGTTATTTTTGTGTGCTCTCCCTGTTTTATGTCGAGACGGCACAGCACGTGCTTGTCATCGACCACCGCGAATTCTCCACTGTTTATCTTTGCCCGTTTCCCGGATCCAAGCGGTATGTAGAATTCGGAACCGTCCGTTATCCTGAATCTGACGGTGTCTCCTTCTATCTTATTAAGATCGTGAGCGCCGACCGAAAGGCTTCTCCTGGCCGCCACCACGTTGTACGAATCAACGACCGTGTTTATCGTGGGCAGTTTCCCGCTCTTCTTGATTATGCCATGGAGGTTTTCTATGGGATTCTTGATGTCCGGCATGCTCATTTTCTGGTATATGCGCCTGTAGCCTTCGATGATTTTCTTATCTACTGAGAACCCTTCCACGGCCTTTTTCTTCAGCTTTTCCAGGCCGCTGTGCTTCCTTTTGACCGAGACCCCCTGAATAACGGCACCGCGCGCCTTCAGCCCCAGATTCTCGACTCTCTTGTCCACAACGATATTCAATTCGGGTGTTTTCCCCTCGCCAGGCCCGGGTTCTTCATCCAGCTCAAACTTCCTGAAAAGGGGGGAGGGCTTACCGATAACGTGGCCGGGTTTCAAAAGAAGATCTTTTGCGCTGTCCCATGACTGCCTGTGGACCGATCCGCCCAGGTTGAGGAACTTCCAGACGATCTCCGCGCTTTCCGGGATGAACGGCTCCAGCAATACCGCAAGGCTCCGCACGAGATTCGCGCCCAGGTAAAGGCAGTTCGATGATTCGCCTTCCCAGGGCTTCTTTGCCTGGAAATACTCGTTACCGAACTTCGCGAGTTTCATAATTCTATCTAGGGCCTCATGAAGCTGCAAATCTTCCATAAGCTTTCCCGCCTTATCTGTGTACGTTTTCATTTTTTCAACAAGTTGCTTATCAAGGTCGTCATAGTTACGAGGCTGCGGTACTTTTTTGTCGCTTTTGTTATACACAAATGACAACACCCTGTTTATGAAGTTTCCCAGCGTATCTGCCAGTTCGTTGTTGTTCCTTGTCACCAAAGATACAACAGAAAAGTCGCCGTCCTCCCCAAATGGTATTTCCCGGGTCAGGAAATACCTAACAGCATCAACTGAGTACTTTTTGGTGAGATAAACGGGGTCGATAACATTCCCGAGTGACTTTGACATCTTTTGCCCATTCACGGTAAAAAAGCCGTGTGCAAAGATGGTTTTCGGGAGTTTATAACCAGCGCTGAGAAGCATACCTGGCCAGATTGCGCAATGGAATCTCAGAATGTCTTTCCCAATAATGTGAAGATCAGCAGGCCATTCTCCTTCTGGTACACCGGAAATATAATTCACTAAGGCGTCAAACCAAACCCAGAACCGATGATTTTTATCTGTGGGTAAGGTTATGCCCCATATAAGATCTGGCCTTGAAATACTGACATCTTGAAGGCCCGCGCTGATAAAACTTACAATTTCATTTCTCCTGCTTTTGGGCTTTACGAAATCAGGATTTTTCTTTATGTGTTCGAGGATTTTACCTTGATATCTGGAGAGTCTGAAAAAATAGTTATCCTCGGATATTTTTTTTGGCGGTTTTTTGTGTGCAGGGCACCTCCCATCGACAAGATCGCTCTCCGTTAGGAATGCTTCACAGCCATCACAATAAAGGCCCTCATATTTACCTTTGTATATATCACCCTTATTGAAAACTTTCATGAAGAACTCACTTACAACTTTCTTGTGTCTCTCTTCCGTTGTCCTGATGAAACCATTATTGCTTATTTTCAGAGTTTCCCATACATCAATCCATTTCTTCGCCATGCTGTCCGCGTAGACCTGGATATTCTTAATCCCCCTGTCTCTTGCGGCCTGAACAGTCTTTACAGAATTCTCATCAAGACCGGTCAGGTAGAAAACCCTGTCACCCCTGAGTCTGTGCCATCTGGCCAGAATGTCAGCTATTATTGTCGTATAAGCAGAGCCCACGCTTGGCGTGTAATTTATATAATATATTGGTGTTGTTACGTAAAATTTTCCCGTTTTCATCTTCAATGAACACATCCCTCAATGCCATATTTTGCATTTCTTTCTAAAATATTCTTTTCTCCCCTTTTTAAGTCATTCATCCTTTTTCCGTGTTTCAAGTGGGGTTTGATTGATTTGAACAATCTCAACAATGAAAACTTATGATTTATGCTTACACGCCAGAAATCTTTCTTTTGATTATTGTATCCTTTTTTGAATTACTGTCGGATCGCAATTGTAAATTTTAGCGATTTTATAGCTTGATAATTGTTTTTCAAAATATAACTCTTCCAATTCAGCAATAGAAATGTCTATCCTTTTACTCATGTGGTTTTATTATGTTCATTGTTTAAAT
>JAUXKD010000116.1 GCA_030624445.1 Candidatus Aenigmatarchaeota archaeon | reverse complement strand
TTCCGATTCCGTGTCTTACGAGAAACACATGCCTGAAAACTGCCGTCACGTTAATCTGAGGAACAATCAGCTTTTCGAAATATTCGGCTGGCTCGAGCTGCTGCTGTACGCCTGGAGGTACAACTTCAGGGTCATCAAGCTGATAAGCTCCCCCTCGCTGCCGGCAATCTTCCTGACCGGGAAGCTTGTGAAGGCGAAAGTCGTGCTGAAATACTACTATCTCTGGTACAACACAGCGGTGGATCCTGTAAAGAAGAAGCTGTCGGCGAAAGCCTTCCTGATCAAGAAGATCGAGAAGTTCCTTCTGTATTTCCTGGATTACGTGGTGGCAGGCAACAGGGACGTGGAAAGGTTCGTTGGCAACGAAAAGAAGGTGCTGGACATCAGGGAAGGCATCATAACAGAGGAATTCGACCCCGGCAAGGTCACCGAGAGCAGGGTGATGAAGAAGCTCCGTGGCACGAAGCTGATCTTCATAGGCAGGCTGAACGTTTTCAAGGATCCTCTCACCCTCATCGAAGGTTATAAAATGGCGAAAAAGGAAATCCCTGATCTGAAACTGGTGGTCTGCGGGGACGGCGAGCTGCGTGGGGCGTGTGAAAAGGCCGCCGATAAGGATGTCCATTTCCTCGGGTTCGTCGGTGACATCCCTTCGCTCCTCAAGGGGGCCGATATCTACGTAATCACGTCCGTTTACGACGCCTCGCCGAGAAGCCTCATGGAGGCCATGTGCATGGGACTTCCGGTCATCGCGACGAGTGTGGGAGGTATACCCGAGTATCTCCCGGGAGACAGCGGCATCCTGATTGACCCCGGGAATCCCAAGCTGCTTGCCGAAAAGATAGTGAAGCTTTCAAGAAACGGAAAGCTCAGGTCGGGCATGGGCGGGAAGGCCAGGAAGAGTATTCTGAGGTATCACGATCTGGGTAAAAGCCTGGACAAAGAGATAGACTTCCTGCTCCGGGACCTGGCATAGCTACTTCAGCTTCAGAACGCCCTTCTTGAGCAGGTAATGGACTACGCCGAACTTCACCATCAGCGGGAAATTCTCCTGTACCGCGCTCGCCAGGTCGCACGAGAAGAAGCATTCCCTGCACACGTCACCCTTCTTTATGAAGGACCTGACCTTGTCCGCCTTCTCCGAGTTCCATATGTCCCTTATCCGATTCTCCCTAACGTTGCCGACCTTAGTGAGGTTGTTGCAGAAATAGACGTCCCCGTCGGGGTTTATCGAGAAAGTGCCGAAACCGGAATCGCAGGGAAGATACCTTTTCTTTTTGTCCACCTGCTTGTGGATGTAGTAATCGATGAAATGCGCCCTGTTGAATATCCTCTTCACCTCCTCGCCGGTGAGCCCCAGGTGCCTTTTGTCGGTGTTCTTGTAATAGGAATCCTGGAAGGATGCTATGGACAAGGAACTGGGGACGCCGTTCTTCCTGCAGAACTCGTCAAGCTTCTTCAGATGGCCTATGTTGATGCGGGAAACAACGCACTGAGTGGTCAGGATGAGGTTGTCGTGTTCCTTCTCGAGTTTTCTCAGGGCCCGTATGGTCGCGCTCGTTTTCTCGAATGCCCCCTTCACCCCCCTGATCTTGTCGTGCATTTCATAGATGCCGTCGAGGCTGACCGACACGCCTATGTCCGTTCTCCCTTCGCGCAGCAGCTCTTTCACCGATTGGACGATCTTCTCCGTCAGAAAGCCGTTCGTGGCGATGTCGACCCTTTCAAGGTTCTTGCATTTCTCCTGGAACAGGAATATCAGGTCAAGCAGGTCCTTTCTCATGAAGGGCTCCCCGCCGGTGACATTCATGCTTTTCAGGGAGGACCAGAATTCTTTGTCCTTAAGCATCTCTTCATACTCGCCCAGAGTGATCTCTTTCGCTGGATCCTGCATCCTGCTGATGTTGCACATCGTGCAGTTTCCGTTACATTTCCATGTGACTATGTTGACCAGGCGTTTTGGCTTGACGGACCTGTCCACGATCTTGCGTGCGCTTCCCTTTATGCTGCCGGTCACGAAGCCCAGTTTCTTCCTCCGTGAGAGCTTGTCGAGACCCGACATCTTTTTTTCGGCCATTCGATCACTTCGCTTGAACTATTTTATTACCGATCTTTAATTTATTAAATGAAGATATCATTTATAATCCCGATCTCGAGCAGGGTGGGAATGTAAAAACGGCTATAATTTAAAAAATAACCTCACATGGATATTATGTGGTTTTATGAAAATCAGAAAAATACTTGTTACCGGGAGCAGCGGGACCATAGGGACAAGACTTTGTGAAAAGTTGCTGGGGATTGGCTTTGATGTTGCGGGTTTGGATTGTAACCCGAATAAATGGGTCGACACGGTCAATGAAATAACCATACTCGGGGATATGCTCGATGAAAAAGCGTTTGAAAGTCTGCCGAAGGATTTCGATATCGTCGTGCACCTTGCGGCAAATGCGAGGGTTTATAATCTTGTGATGGATCCGAGCAAGGCTATGGATAATCTCAAGAGTACATTCAACGTTCTCGAGTTTTGCAGAAGGAATGGCATAAAGAGGTTCATTTTCGCTTCCAGCAGAGAGGTTTACGGCAATTCGAGAGAGTTGACCCATTCGGAGGACGACGTTCATATAGGACGCTGTGAAAGTCCGTACACAGCTTCCAAGATGGGGGGCGAAGCCCTGGTTTCTTCATATCGCCGATGCTATGGTATTGATTTTATCATCATCAGATTTTCAAATGTATACGGGATGTATGACGACAGCGACAGAGTCATCCCCTTGTTCATCAGGCACACGAAAAAGAACGAAGATCTGGT
>JAUXKD010000006.1 GCA_030624445.1 Candidatus Aenigmatarchaeota archaeon | reverse complement strand
TCGCCTTTTCGAGCAGCTGAATCGAGAAGTCCGTCGAGTTTTTGATTTCGCCTTTGAGACAACCGGATACATTCGGGAAGACGTAGAAAGCCCCCTGGGGCTCGATGCAGCTTATCCCCTCGATCTCATTGAGCCTTCTAACGATCAGGTCCCTTCTCTTCTTGAACTCGGAAACCATCCCCCTGATGTAGTTCTGGCTTCCTGTCAGCCCTTCCAGATACGCTTTCTGCGCGATGGAATTCGGGTTCGAGGTTGTATGCGACTGGAAATCAGACATCGCTTTCACGATTTCGGACGGCCCGGCGGCCCAGCCTATCCTCCACCCGGTCATGGAGTAGGCCTTTGAGGCGCCGTTCACGATAACGGTCCTTTCTTTTATCTCATCGCCAAAACCGGCAATTGACACATGCTCGCCTTCATAGACAAGGTGCTCGTATATTTCATCCGAAATCACAAAGGTATCGTTCTCCACGGCAATGGAGGCTATCTTTTTGAGTTCATCCTTGTCACACACGGCACCGGTCGGGTTGCAGGGGGAGTTGAGCAGGATGACCTTGGTTTTTTCGGTGATCTTTCCCTCCACATCTGCTGCGAGCAGTTTAAAGCCGTTCTCCTCTTTCGTTTCGACGAATACGGGTTTCGAATCCGCCAATTTTGCCTGTTCAGGATACGTTACCCAGTATGGTGCTGGGATTATCGCCTCATCTCCCGGGTTGCAAAGCGCCTGAAAGATGTTGTATAAAGAATGTTTGCCCCCGCAGCTCACTATTATCTGATCGGGGGAGTAGTCGAGACCGTTCTCGGACTTGAGTTTCCCGGCTATGGCCTCCCTCAGCTCTGGTATTCCGCTGACAGGAGTGTATTTTGTAAACCCTGAATTTATTGCATCTATTGCGGCCTTTTTCACGTTCTCAGGTGTGTCGAAGTCAGGCTCCCCGGCGCTGAAATTGACAACGTCTATGCCCCTGGACTTGAGTTTCTTTGTTTCGGCGTCCAAAGCAAGAGTGGGGGATTCAGCTATGTTCGTTATCTTCGAAGATAGAGACATGCTATAAATTTGCAACAGATATTAAAATACTTTACTTTTTCTTTTCAGCGGGTTTTTCCTCGCGCTCTTTTCGTGGCCGCTTTTCAGCTTCTTCCCGCACTTGTAACAAAAAGTGTCCTTCTGCTTGTTGGCGGCGTTGCATTTGGGGCAGACAACAACCTTGGCTATCCTCCTTTCCCCGACAATCTGTATAGCACCGGGTTCAACCGCTATCTTCGGCTCCTCCTTCGTTCCCTTGCTCGGTTTTCTCCTCAATTTGTTGCCGCAGTCGAAACAGAAGAAATTCTTCTCATCGTTTTCCGCATCACATGTCGGGCAAACCAGCTCGATCACGTCCGCCTCTGTGGGTACGAGTTTGCCGCTCTTTATGTCTTCCATTTCTATCCTCTCGATCTCAGTGACCGGTATTTCTTCCATGCCTCGAGGCCTTCTGAAAATGCTCATTATTCCCCCTCTTCTCGGAGCCGGGGGTTCTTCTTCAACAACGGTTTCCTCGGCTTTAGGCGCTTCCGGCTGCTCGGTCTCCTGACCCTCAGCCTCGGGAGGCGCTTCGGGTTCGGACCCACCGACGGCTTTGGCACCCATCGGCCCGCCACCAAACTCCCTCTCCCCCATGAATTCTTCCATGTGGAACTGTCCGGCCATCCTCATCTTTTTTCCATGGGCGGCACCCATCGCCGCGACGCCAAGGCCAACAAGCATGACGATGAAACTTGCCGGTCCAGAATTAAGCATCATCAGATAGATTCCTGCCATTATTATTACAATGCCGATGATGTAGAGCCATATAACCTGAAGATATTTCGACATCATGTTAAATTAATGATTTTGGAACAATATAAAAATATACGCATTGTCACTTTCTCTTGAAGAACAGCCACATTTTCTTTTCAGGCCCGAATCTCAAAAGAACGTACGCGCCTTTAAGCTTCTTTCCTTTCAGTGTGAAGACCATCTTGTTTTCCCGCCTGCTTTCCATCTCGTAAAAGCCTTTGTCCCAGATTTCGACTTTTCCGGCACCGTACTGCCCTTCGGGGACCGACCCTTCGAAACTGGCGTAATCCAATTCATGATCCTCTGTCTGTATGGCCAGCCTTTTTATCCCGGGTCTTGTAGGCGGCTCCTTAGGGATGGCCCAGCTTTTCAGAACGCCTTCGATCTCCAGCCGGAAATCCCAGTGCAGGTGCGAAGAAAGATGTTCCTGGATTACGTATGTATTCCCTTCCACCGTATCTCCGGACGGCTTCTTTTTCACGGGGCTTTCCTTCCCCACTTTTCCGAATCCCATATTCAACTACCAAGGATTTCGATTCATTTTTAATCTACGGAAAGAAAAAACTACTTCTTCTCTTCGATCAGGACCGTGTTGACTATGCCGTGCTGGCCCGGTCTTGATGTCACTCTGGCGGCACCGATTTCAGTTTCCAGCACCGCACCCTTTGTTATCAGGTTTCTCCTGACGTAATGCGGGTTCGCCTTGTTCTCCTTTACCGAAAGGACTTTCACGTTCTTTATCTTTCCCGTTTTCGGATCCGCCACGTTGACAGAGGCCACCGAGGAAAGCTTCAACTTGAAAGAACCGCCTGTGGTCCTGCTTTTCGAGACGTGCCTGTCGCCAATCTTGGTCTCCACTGGCATCGAACCTCTGTCGGCTTTTCTCTTCTTCATGACTCTACGTAATCTTCCGCCAGTAGGCTTCTTTTTCGAACGGAGATGCCACATTGTCATAAGCTCACCTTATCTCATATAATAGCGATATCTTTATAAATATGTTTAATTATTATAAGTCAAGCAGGCATAATAGTGCTTGCTCATGTCGATTTAAAACTAGAAGGGTGGTGGAATGCAAAGACCTTTAGACGTTCTTGGAAGTTCGCATGACAAAAAAGTGATAGTGCATCTCAAATCGGGTGCCAAGATAGCTGGCACTCTGAGGGCATTCGATTCGCACATAAACCTGTGGCTGGACGATGCGGAAATAGAGGACAGCGAAAACAAAGTCAAACTCGGAAAGGTTCTTCTGAGGGGCGACAACATAGTATTGATATCACCCGAGAAGTAAGCTTGTGCTGATTTTATGGTAAAGGGAACACCCTCTTTTGGCAAGAAGAATAAAAGGACGCACATCCTGTGCAGACGCTGCGGAAAGAAGTCTTATCACGTCAGAGACAGCGAATGCTCTTCGTGCGGCTTCGGCAAGAGCAGCAAGCTGAGGAAATTCGCGTGGCAGTGGAAAACCCTGCACGGAGGAAGAATCAAATAAGCTTGGGACTGATTTTGATATGCTCAAAAAGGAGAAAGGGAACCGGGAAAAACTCAAGCTTTAATAACATCCCCGCATTATATCCTTTGTTGGGCCCATAGCTCAGTCTGGTAGAGCAGCCGGCTCTTAACAGGGCTTCTTTGCAAAAGAGGCTCAAGTAAGACGAAACGGAAATACCGGAGAAATCGGAAGGTCGCGGGTTCGAATCCCTCTGGGCCCATTATTTCTTAAAACATAGGAAATAATATTTAACTGCCGGAATGAATATTTACTCAGCCGGTGTCGATAATGGTTAAACACGACGCTTTCCTCGAACTTGCAAAAGATGTCTCGACCTCAGCAGGGGACCTGCTTATGCGCAAATTCGGGAAAATCGAAAAAATAGGATACAAATCCGAAAAGGACCTGGTTACCGAGGCCGACCTGGAAGCGGAGAAACTGATAATTTCGAGGATAAAAGAGAAGCACCCTGACCATTCCTTTCTCGCGGAAGAGAGCGGAGAGAGCACGGGCGGATCGGATTTCACGTGGGTCATAGACCCCCTCGACGGCACCATAAATTTCGCTTACGGCATCCCACTCTTTGGCGTTTCGGTAGCGCTGCTTAAGGGAAAAGAGCCGGTTCTTGGCGTGATCAACATTCCAAGTTCCAAACGGCTCTTTCACGCCCGGAAAGGTTCCGGGACTTTCGTGAACGGGAAACGCGTGCACGTCTCCAGGAGAAAAAAGCTCAGCGAGATGCTGCTGCTTTACGATACCGGAACAGGCTCAAGTAAAAATGAGATAATGTCAACTCTTGACGCGGTTATCGGTCAAATACTCAGGGTCAGAATGTTGGGGGCGGCAACCATAGACTTCGAGAATATCATCCTTGGAAGCGCAGACCTGTGGTTGGCGCCGAGCACGAAGCCCTGGGACATCGCTGCAGGCTGCCTGCTGGTCGAGGAGGCCGGCGGGAAAGTCACGGATTTTGAAGGGAATCCCTGGACGCCATGGTCTGAGAACCTTGTGGTATCCAATGGCCTCGTGCATGAACAGACACTCGGGATAATCCGGTCCAAAAACAGCCTACAAATAAAAGACCCAAAATCTAAAAGATAATCATGAAAATAGACAGAGTTTCCACCGGCGTTGTGGGCCTTGACGATAAGATGGAAGGTGGCTTCTTCAAGGGGAGCGCGAATCTCATAACGGGCAAAACCGGAACAGGAAAGACCATATTCGGGGTTTCTTTTCTCTATAAGGGCGCTCTGGAGGGCTACCCAGGCGTTTACATGACCACGGAACAGAGAGACATCGACGTGATCGGCGATATCAAGTCCGTCTTTGGGTGGGACATAGAAACTCTCAGAAAAAAGAATATGATAGAATTCATTTCCATAAAACCGGCACTGCCGACAAGGGGCCTGTCGCAGGGGGACATGGTCAGCCTGGTAAAGTCTTACGTTTTCGGCATTTCCGATAAGATAACAACGGCCATAAAATCAATAAAAGCCAATAGGGTCGTCCTTGATTCAGTTTCGTTCATAGAGATGTTCATTAAAGATGAATACCTGGCCAGGGCGGCTCTCATGCAACTGGTAGAGACGCTCAAGAATCATGAAGTGACCACGTTCCTTACCGGAACCATTCCGGAAACCAGCGAAGCGCTTTCCGGCGGCGGCATAGTGGAGTACCTGGTAGACAGCGTGATAAAGATGGAATTCGTTCCCGTGGCCGAGGAATTCAAAAGAACCCTTACCATAAGAAAGATGAGGAGAACCGACCATTCCACACTCATTCACCCCTTCGAAATCGACGATGATGGAATAAAAATAATAGAAATATGACACGGAGAGTCGCATGACAATAGGATACTGCGTTAAATGCCGTAAGAAGGTCGATCTTGATGGAGAGGAAGAATTCAAGATGAGTAACGGCAAAGACGCCATCAAGGGGAAATGTTCCAAGTGCGACACCCCCGTATTCAGAATAAAGCCAATGAAGAGGACGGGTTTCTGGTAAGCCGGCGGGACAACCCGATTTTTCTGAAAAAACGGATATGACGCTCAATTCCCCTTCGGATTTCATTTATATAACCCCGCGTGAATAATTTACACAATTCAAAAATCGGAGGTCTTAAAAATGGTACAGGCTTATTGTGTGAAGTGCAAAGCGAAAGTAGACGTTAAGGACGCAGAAAAAATAACCATGAAGAATGGGAGACCCGCAACCAAGGGAACATGTCCAAATTGCGGCACCAAAGTCTTCAAAATCGGGGGCTGAATAGACGCTCATAATGACGTCCCTTCCTTTTTTATAGTTTTAGAAATATTTCGTTAGTTCTAGTTGCCACTCTATTTTTAATAGAATTTGTTCATAATTAAAGAAGGTGTGGAAATGAAGTTGAGGCAGCCCATAGTGGCGGTACTGGGACACGTGGATCATGGCAAGACCACGCTGTTGGATTACATAAGAGGCAGCGTTGTTGCTAAAGGTGAAGCCGGCCTCATAACACAGCATATAGGAGCGAGCGAAATTCCCATCGGATACGTCAAGAAGCTGTGCGGTCCGCTCCTGAAAAAAATGAACGTGGAAGTCAACATACCGGGTCTCCTTTTCATAGACACGCCCGGACATGAGGCCTTCACGACACTGAGAAAGAGGGGAGGAGCGATCGCAGACATGGCGGTTCTCGTGATCGACATAAACGAAGGCCTGCAGCCCCAGACCGAGGAATCCGTACGGTTTTTGAAGGAGTTCAAAACACCGTTCATCATAGCTCTGACAAAGATCGACCGGATTGCAGGCTGGATGACGGACAAAGGTGTCTCCTTCCTGAATTCCTGGAAGGTCCAGTCCAAAAAGGCGCAGGACGAACTGGAGAAGAGGCTTTACGGCATCGTTGGCCAGCTTTCCCCTCTCGGCTTCGAATCGGACAGGTACGACAGGGTCGAAGACTTCACAAAAAAGGTGGCCATGATACCTGTAAGCGGGATCTCGGGTGAAGGCCTTCCGGACCTGCTAATGCTATTGACGGGGATGGCGCAGAGATACCTCAAGGACAGGCTGTTCGTTACGGCGGGAGAAGGGAAGGGCACGGTGCTCGAGGTCAAGGAATTCAAGGGCCTTGGAACGACCATAGACGTGATACTCTACGACGGCGAAATCGAGAAAGGAGACTGGATGGTAATAGGCATCAAAGACATGATTGTAACAAAAATACGCGCCCTGCTGAAACCGAACGTCATGAAGGAACTGAGAGTGGAAAAGCTGTTCGTGCCCGTGAAAAGCGTTGCGGCCGCAGCCGGCGTTAAAATAGCGGCCCCCGAGCTGGAAAATGTCATCGCGGGTTCGCCCCTTCGAGCCGTCAGGGACAAAAGCATGATCGATTCGGTGAAAAGGGAGATAAGCGAAGAGATATCCGAGGTGGAGATAGCGACTGAAAACAAGGGCGTCATTCTAAGGGCGGACACCCTCGGATCCCTTGAGGCCCTGGTGAAGACGCTCCAGGATATTGGGCTTACCATAAGAAAGGCCGACATCGGGGACGTTGCAAAACAGGATGTCAGGGAAGTGAGGAGCCTTCCCAAACCTCTCATATTCGCCTTCAACGTGAAGCTGCCTAGTGACGTGAGAGAGGCCGCCAGCGACAGTAGGGTCAAGGTCTTCAGCTCGGACGTGATATACAGGCTGATAGAAGACTATGAAAAATGGGAGAAGGAATCCTCCAAGAGGAAGGAAGACGACATGCTGAATTCCGTGAACAGGCCCGGCCGCTTCAGGATAATGCCCGGCTATCTCTTCAGGCAGTCCAAGCCCGCGATCGTGGGGGTGGAAATCATGAAAGGAATCGTGAAATCCGGGGGAAAGCTGAAGAAAGACGGAAAAGTCATAGGCGAGATAAAGGAGCTTCAGTCGCGAGGGGAGAACGTGAGCGAATCCAAGGCGGGCGAAAAGGTCGCTGTTTCCATTGACGGTGGCGTTGTCGGAAGAAACATCGAGGAGGGTGACGAGCTGGACGTTGCGCTGAGTCCGAAAGACGTCTCGGTTCTGAACAAGCTCAGGCACAGGCTGCGCGGAGACGAGCTGGAACTGCTCGAAGAACTGGAAAATGACTGAGAAGCAAAGATAAAGTTGGACAAGTGAACGAACTACTGGCTAAGGTGCTATGCCATAACATCTGTGTAGTGATACAGGAGATGCACGAGCTGGGCATAATGCCTAGCCCATAAATGTATTATTTTTTATATTCAGGGAAGAAGTCAGCAAGGTTTTTCCCACCTATATAAACTTCACAAACCAACCTACCACGATCTATATCCACAACATTTTTTATAACAACGTCCTTATTTAGGATCAATTCTTCAAGTTTTCTCTTCATTTGATCGTAGGCAGGAGTTCCCTTTTCTGGTGTATCATACCCTGTTGGTCTTATTCTGTTTCCTTTTTCACCTTTCCATTCCCAACCAGGTGAAACCTCGAAGGTGTCACCATCAATTACTGCTGTTACATGCTGTATCATTCTACCATCACCTCGATTGATTTATGCCATTATTAGTTATTTAAAAACAGTGGTAAGCCAGAAAGATATAACTAAAAGTGTGGAGTCTAAAAGATATAACTGAACTTACTTTTTGTGCAAAGCCGCCTTAACCGAAACCTTTAAACCTGTATATGACAATTATATGCATGAAACAAAGCAAAAAAGAAAGCAAAAAAGAGAACAAGAAAAGCGAATTCAAGGTCAAGGTTCAGAACATCGTAGCCTACACGAATCTGGGCAAGCCTATTTCCCTTGAAAAGATGCTTAAAAAGGTGGAAAACACCGAGTGGCAGCCCGAGCAGTTCCCCGGCCTGGTCTACAAGATAAAATTCCCCAGGGCTTCCGCGCTTATTTTTTCGCAGGGGAAGATCGTCTGCACTGGAACGAAGTCCCATAAAGACCTCAAGGACGCGATGGAAAAGATAGTGGGGAGGATCAGAAAGGCGGGCATAGAAATGCCCAGGAAATACCACATAAAGGTCGAAAACATAGTGGCTTCGACCAAGATCAAGGCGGACCTGCACCTCGACGAGATCGCGCTCACACTCGAAAACAGCGAGTACGAGCCCGAGCAGTTCCCCGGACTCGTTTACAGGATAACAGAACCGAGAGTCGCGTTTCTGCTCTTTACCTCCGGCAGGATAATCTGCGCCGGTGCCCAGAACGTCGAGGCGATACACAGGGCGCTCAAAAAATTCAAGGAAAACCTGGAAGCGATCGGCGTGAAAGTAGAGCCTGTGCACGATGACTGAGCGTTCCTGCCTTAAAGATCAATCCAGGTAATCCAGGTGTACTGATGAATGCAGTTTTTTGGTCAATCGTGACGCTCTTAGGAGACCCTCCATTGCTGTCTTTGGCCGTGTTGGGGATGACAGCCCTGTATTTCCTGCTCGGAAGGTCACGCCCGGTTGGAAAGGAAAAGGCAGAAACAAGGCGCATGCTGAAGAGATTCCTGCTGCTGATCATTCCCGCGCTTTTGATATCTTTCGTAGGAACCGAGGCCCTGAAGCTGGTTTTCCAGGTCCCTAGGTCGTGCATACCGTGCCCGGTGTCCGGATGCAACCCCTACTGCCCCAAGACATTCGCGTTCCCCTCGGGGCACACGGCAACCATAACAGGGGTTGTGACCGCCCTTGTATTGCTGCTGAGAAAAAGGAAGTATCTGCTGCTCTACTCCTTGCCGGTCCTGGTCGGGGTTTCAAGGATGGCGCTTGGCGTGCACACACTGAATGACGTGATCGCGGGTTTCATCTTCGGATCGCTTGCAACCATGGTGGTGTGGAAATTCAGGAAGCGGCTGTACAAATGGGAAGACAAGGTACTTTGAGCGTTTCTGAGAAATCGTAAGGCTGCGTTTCTGACCCGGACTATATCTTGTACCTCAGTATCCCGGCTATGCCGCCCATTTCCTGAAGCTGATTCCCTTCCATGGTGTCTGTCGATATGATTTCAACAACGCTGTTGACATTATCGGCGGTTTCTTCAAGCTTTTCCAGTGCGTCCTCTTCATTCTCCACTTCCATGACGGTCCCGCATTTGGGGCATTCAACCGAGTGCTTCTTCTCAGACTTCACGGCCTTTTCGATTTTGTTTTTGCAGGCGGGGCAAGACAGCTTCGCTTGCACCCAGTCGAACGATTCGGAAATGAGCAGGGTTTCCACCGCGCCCATCTCGAGCGCCTTGACAGTTTCCAGCTGCCCGTAGACAGCGAGTCCGGAATCCTTTGAGAGTTCAGAGAAGAACCTTTCCAGAAGCTTCCTCTCCTTCGTGACAGACGCCTCCGACAGGAGGTCCTCCCCCCTGGTCAGCATTTCCTTCAGGCCGTAATCGCCCGTGTACGAAGTGTCCACCACTCCGATGACCTTGGACTTCACGTCGGTCGGCAGGAAATCCCCTTTGTGGAACATGTCCTTTATCGGGCCTGGTCCCCCTATTATTATGCCTTTGAGGTCGGGCATGTCCCGGACGAAAGACGTCGTAATTTCCCCGGTCTTCTTCATGTGGTCGTTGAGAAGACCCTCGCGGACGCGTGCGTAACGGGCCTGCGACCATCCGCCTTTCTTCGTCTTCCCTGGGACCAGCGAGTCCAGGTGCTTGAGGTTCTCTATGGCCTTCCCTTTTAACGCGCCTATGTCGGCTTCAGACTTGTCCATCACAACAAGGATGTAAACCTCTTTCTCCCTCACCATGTGGCGGAGGGGATCTGTAACGAACTGCTGGTCACACCTGTAGAGCCTCTGATTCAGTGGTTCCGGAGGCTCTATCATCCACAACTCCAGGTCGCTTTCGCCCTCCTTCTCGGAGATGTTTCCGCAAAAGATTGCCAGGCCGTTTGGAGGCGTACGTTTGTACAGCTTGAGCTGCTGCGTGATCTTCTCAAGCGCGCCGGTGACGTTCTTCCTGACAGTTTTGGATTTTATGTTGGCGGCCGTTCCCTGTTCCTGAGTGACCTGGTTCGACACGATGTTCAGGTTGGAATCTTTCGGTACGTAGATTGATATCAGCTCGGTATGCCTGCCCCTGATCGACGAGAGCTTCTTAATGAGCGCTTTCAGCTTCTTGTGGGCGACGGTTTCTTTCCCCATAGCAATCACTCCAAAACAACGATGCTTTAATTTTAAACCCTGGGATTAAAAACCGAGGGGGTTCGGTGGTAAGAACCAGCTATTCTTCTGTTTCCTCTTC
>JAUXKD010000092.1 GCA_030624445.1 Candidatus Aenigmatarchaeota archaeon | reverse complement strand
CGGAGGCCTGGCTGACCGTTGATGAAATGGTGGCCGACGCATCGAAGCTTGGGCAGGGCGACTTCATAAAAGAATACGATGAGAGCGGTGGAGCACGCCTCGAGGACGGGGAAGAACTGAGGTCCGTGACCGGTGGCGCTGTGGGACCGGGAAACGGAGGTAATGGAGTCACGGCACCGCAGGGACCGAATATAATGTTGTGGGTCATGATAGGTGTTGTTGTGGTTGTCGTGGCCGTGCTCGCCCTGATGATATACAGGAAGATCGTGGTGGAAAAGGAAGGTCCCACATGGGACAGCCTTGGTGTCTGATTTCTCTTTGTCTTGGTTCAGGGCATCGGTTTTAATAAATTTGCGTTGTGAATAATTAATATGGACACATTTATCGGGTCGCTGATAATAATTTTCATAGTTCTCGTCATTCTTTTGTCGATGGCTGCATTTGCCCCGTATTATCCGGATGGGGTCCCGCCCGGCAGCGGGATTGTCCTGCATTCTTTCACTGCCGGCACCATAGGTTTTGCCGATAATTACGTGTCAAGGACCCAGAACCTCGGCTCTTTCGGCGTGGGCGTGCCGCAGGATGAAGTCCTCAAATCGGTGACAAGGATGGAAATAACGGCCGGCGTGTTCGGCGGAAGCAGCGAGGAGTTCACGATAAGCGTGCCTCAAGACGTGCTCGACTGGCTCAAGGACGCCGAAATCACCTTCAATGTAGAGGACACGAACCAGTACGGGAACCTTGTGATAAAGTGGAACGGTGCTGAGCTGTTCAACAAAAAGGCCGATAGGGGAGGGCACACAGTCCCTCTGGGAGCCTCGCGCATAAAGGAGCAGAACACACTTGAGATAGCCGCACAGGGACCGGGACTCCTTTTCTGGGCAGCGACCTTATACGACATCAGGAACTTCCGGATGACTGCCGAGTACGGCCCTGCGAAGTTCGTTGATTTCGAAGTTTCCACTGACGAGCTGGAGTCTCTCGACCGCTTCAATCTGGGCTGGTTCACCGCCACCAGGAGAGGAACGCTCACGGTGAAGGTGAACGGCGAGGACATCTTTAGTGGGCTTCCCGACAGGCAGGAAAGCATCGATTTCACGGACACGGGCCTTCAGACGGCATCGGTGAAGCCGGGTAAAAACAGGCTGACGTTCATGGCGTTCAACGGGTCATTCGAGCTGCAGGACGTGATCATGAAGACATATGTCTCCAAGAACCAGAGGACCATGAAAGAGCAGTTCCAGGTCACGGCGACGCAGCTTAACTCCATGAAGTCAAGAGGCGGCATTGTGAAGATCTACGTGAAAGACGTGGAAAAGGAGGGGACCCTCCGCGTAAAGGTCAACGAGGAGGCCGCTGATCCGGTGCTGGGCAAGGTCGGATGGAACAGGATAAGTTTCAGCGGGGATCTGGTTGAATCGGGCAGCAACTGGCTGGAGATCGGCGGCACAGGGACGTTCGACGTCGGGGAAGTCAGCGTGGAAGTTGCTTGAATTTTGCGTTGATTATTCTTCATCGTGACTCGGTTTGTTGTTATAAAAAATATTTGTATTGTAAATCTTTCTTAAAAATAAATACTTACCGAAGGTAATTAATTAACAGGTGGTTCTTTGGTAGCGTGTCCCGAGTGTGGTAAAGGATTAAGAGAACTCGATGGTGGATATTTCGTATGCAATAATCCCGAATGTTTGTTGCATAGACGTCGTGAATACCTCCTTACACTTGAACAACTCAAAATTTTAGCCAAAATTGATAAGGGCGTGGTAGAGTCCTTTGAAGAAAATGACATAGATAGGTATATGAGATTAGTCAAAGAGTCAGGGAATGTGCGTCCTCATGGGAAGATCAATTGGGGAAGTCAAGATGCTGACGAACAAGTTGCATCCGAAGAAGAATCGAAGGAGAAAAAGCCCAGAAAACTTTCAGAATACAAAGAAAGTGGATCTTGGCTAAACATAGACGGTGACTCATTCTATGAAAGAGACTTGCCGGCCCTGGAGACTGCCAGAAGAGCTGTTGTACCTGATGAAAAATGGAAAGGGTACTCTCAGGATGAGAAAGCAAAAACCTATATGAATATTTCAAGATGGCTCAGCAAGTTTGAAAAGTCCTATTCAAAACCAATAGTTAATAAATGGCGAAAACTGATAGGAGATGCTCTCAACAGTGGCGATGAGCAATATCAGGTAACGGAAGTTATTAAGGGTGCTAATGCCCTTGAGAGGATGAGGACATTACCTGAGAAAAAGAAAAGGAAATACCAAGGTTACTTTCTAGCGAAAGCTGTCACTCTGAAAGAGGACCTTGAAAAGAAACGGAAAAAACCTTCTTCTGCAGCTACTTCAGAAACTACGTCCCCGTCTTCAGAACCGGTGCCAACTCCTGCATCAACCCCACCTACTGAACCTTCTCAGGCGGCCCCTTCTGGACCAGAGGGTCAATTATGTCCGACATGTGGAAGAATTTTCGGCAGGGAAATGCGCACATTGAGGAATATACAAGGCACCCAGCGATATGTATGCGACCACTGTAATGGAGAGTTTATTATTACGGATCGTGGTATGTTGCCTATTCAAATTCATACCAACGTTGAAAATGCTCCAACAGAAATTTGTCCGCGGTGTGTTGGTAAAAATAAAATAAAGGTGGAGAAATTCAAGACGCCTCAGCAAGGGACAATCTTCAGGTTGAAATGTGAAAATCCGAGATGTGAAGGGAGGGAAATCGTCAACCCAGCTGGCACAAGGATATTAAAACCCTGGTTTATGGATCTCGCAGAGCGTGATTACGAACACTGGATTGAGGTGAGAAAGCGGAGAAAGCTCGAACAACTGGAGGTATTAAAAAACCTTCCTCCGCTTGCCAATTCTCGCTTGCAGGGAAGGAGAGAAAGAGAGATCAAGAGGATGGGAACTCACATTAATGAGAGGGGGTTCACGAGTGCTTATGCTGAAAGATTGGGTATTACCGAGGCTGGTTTGATAAATAGTGGATTCGACCCAAAAGAGCCTGAAATGTTTTCGGATGATGAACAGGGAGAGTTTAAACAAAGAGAAGCACTACTTGATGAGGAACTTTCCGGAAAAAGCTCCGAAGGTATTCGTAAGTTTAGTGAAAATCTGAGAAGGAATCGTGTCGGTAAATTCTTCCATGGATTTCAGG
>JAUXKD010000058.1 GCA_030624445.1 Candidatus Aenigmatarchaeota archaeon | reverse complement strand
CACCGGTCAACAGAGCCCTTGCGTTCCCGGTTATCTCTGCAAGCACATGACCTGATTTCACTTCGTCCCCGTCTTTGGCCAGTCTTCTGAATTTCATCTTGTCATCCAAAACCAGAAAGACCTCTTCGGCCACATTCAGACCGCAGATCATGCAGTCCTCTTTCGCGCGCAGCTCCGCCACTGCGCTGGTGTCGGCCTCAATCACGGCATCGGTGGTTATGTCCCCCGAACCTATGTCCTCTTCCAGCGCCGTTCTCACGATCCTCCTAGTTGTATTCTTGTCCATGTTATCAGAGCTCGCATATTTCGGGGGATATTCTCTTGTGCTCCGATTTTCTTATCATGTCTTTGACCTTTTCAAGCTTTCCCTCTTCAATATCGTCCGTTTCGTTCCTTTCTACAGCCATCAGGATGCCGTCCAGGTCGTCGTAGGTCATGCCGATTTCGCCTTCGTCCGTCTGTCCGGTCCACAGCCCGGCAGAAGGCGGTTTCGAGATTATGTCATGCGGGACACCGAGCAACCCGGCCATCTCACTGACACCCGTCTTGTACAGGCTGCCTATAGGAAGCAGGTCGCAGCCTGCATCCCCGTACTTGGTTGCATATCCAATCATTATTTCGGTTTTATTTCCGGTTCCAAGAACCAGATAATTATTGAGGTTGGCGAAGTAATAGAGTGTCATCATCCTCAGCCTGGGCTTGAGATTTGCCACTGGCATGCCTTCTCCAGCCGGCAGGTTCTGCTTCAGGCTGCCGAAAATACGATCGAGGTCCACGAATTCCGTTTTAATGCCGAATTTCTCTGCGAACATCCGTGCATGTTCGGCATCTTCGTCTTTTGAGTCGCAGGGCATTATCACGCCAAGAACGTTTCCCCCCAGCGCTTCCTTTGCCAGGGCAGCGACGACGGAAGAGTCGATCCCTCCGCTGAGCCCGATCACGGCCCCGTTGGCACCTGCGTCCTTTACTTTCTCCATGAGCCAGCCAACTATACTCTCTTTCGCTTCGCTCATTCTTTCAGCCATCCAGCATCACCCGCCACATGATATTCGATACCTTTCTCCTTGAAGTCAATGTCACTCCATATTTCGGTGTTGTCCAGAACAAGCCTGCAGCTCTTTAGCGCGCCGAGTATGGCGTCGTGCGGCGTGAACTTGTAATGCTGGTGGTCGGCAACTATCAGTACTGCTTCGAACTCTGACAGACCGCTAGGGAAATCAAAGGATTTTACACCCGCGATTTTTTCTATTTCTTTGGGGCTGTAATACGGGTCGTTTATCTTTACGTCAACACCCAGTTCCTTGAGTTTCTTTGATATTTTCATCGCAGGAGAGAGAATGAAAACCTTCATGTCACCCTTATATGAAAGTCCAAGGATCCCGACCTTTTTTATCCCTCTCTTTGCGATGCTTTCCGCAACCCTTTCGGGCTGTTTCTGGTCAAAATCCACTGTCTCCTTGAGGATGGTCAGACATTCCGGCCTTTCGGCACCAAGGAGTACATACTGGCTTGAAAGCGGTATGCAGTAACCTCCCGTGCCAAAGCTCGGGTGGTAGGTTCCTATGTTCCACTTTGTGCCAACGAGCCTGAGGATCGTTGTCATATCCATGTTGGGATATGCGAGCGAAAGCTGGTTCGCAAGAGTTATGTCCATATGACGGTATGCGTTTTCTATGCTTTTGACCATCTCTGCGTGCTTGTGGTCGGGTGCAGGAACAAGATTTTCGCAGACCACAGAAAGCGCCTCCATCATTCTTTCAGTTGTCTCCTTGGTGGTGCCACCGAAAACCCTCGGGAGCTTTTTAAGGCTTTTCTCCGGGGAAATGAACCAGTCCCTTCTTGGAGCGACACCGTACAGGATGTCCTTTCCCACTGCCACACCGGCCTCCCTGAATATGGGCATGACTATCTTGTCGCTCCTTCCGGGTGTGAGGGTGGATTCCACGATTATCAGTGGCGGCTCCTCGTTTTTCACACCCTTGAGCTTTGTCAGCTTTTTAATCACATCTATGAGAATATCATCATATGGTTCCCCGGCCATCTCTGTCGGGATACACACGAAATGGACGGCCACATTTTCGTCCATCAATTCCTCCCACTCAGGCGTGGCCTTCATGAGCCCGGATTCGACAAGCTTTTTGATCTCGAAGCCGAGCCAGTATTCAAGATTTTCTATCGGTATCCTACCGGAATTCATATCAGCGATCTTCTTATCGTCCACATCATAACCTATACACTTCACACCATCGTGTGCAAAATTAGCCATGGTCGTGAATCCAATAAAACCCGTGCCCCATACCGCGATTTTTTTTCTGCCGCTCAAGAGCTCTTCTCTTAGACCCATGAAAACACCTATAGAATTAGGTTTCCGTCAACCCATTTAAATAACTATTTATTACCAAGTAATACTTTAGTATTACTAATTTTCTTCAGATCTTCCCTCGAATGGATGTTTACATAAATCCCCGGAACAATGCACCCGTACAGCTTCCCATCTGAAATCAGCCTGCGGAAAATGTTGATCTGCAGCACCCATCTGACATTCCCCCTTTGTATATACTCGAACACGGAAGGATCGTACATTCCTATGAATGTTGAGGTGAGAAAGGTCTTAGGCGTGTGGGGCCTTTCCTCGTAATCTATTATCTGGTCACCTGCCATTTCCACAACACCCTGGTTAGAGACCGACTCCCTTCCAGCCTTCACGGCGAGTGTCACAAGGCCGGGATTGGACATGTGAACCTTTACGAGGTAGTTCAGATCAAAGTCGAAGAAGTTGTCTACCGGCAGGACGAGAAAGGGAGATGTCACGTATTTCTCGGCCAGCTGCAAGGTTTTTGCATTTCCGAGGCTTTTCTCCTCCTCTATGTACTTTATGTCGACCAAATATTTGGAACCGTTCCCCAGCAACTTGAAGCATTCGCCTATCAGCTCGTTTCTCCCTATAATGTATATCTTTTTGAACCCGGATTTCCTCAGGATTTCAATGTTGTGCTCAATAAGGTATTTGCCCTTGATCTTAACAAGCGGTCTTAAAACGCCGTCAATCCTGAGCTTTCCGGGGTCGCCTCCCCCGAGTATTACCGCGACCTTGTTGGCTTCCAGATACTGGTTGAGTATGCTTTCTATAGCTTCGGATCTCGACCTTATCGTCTCACCGTCGACCGTACTGTCCAGTTTCCTGAGGACGCCCTCTGATATGGTCATCGATATCCTGGTTTTGCGCATAGTAATATTATGGTATTACCTTTAAAATTCAACGGTTCATGCCGAATGACGCAGACGGGATTAGGATATATAAACTACCGCAAAAAGTTATTACTATGAAAATATCAGTGGTAGGTACCGGCTATGTCGGCCTTGTTACCGGCACATGTTTCGCTGAGCTCGGAAACAGCGTAATTCTTGTTGATGTCATTCAGGACAAGGTAGAAAAAATCAACAAGGGCGTAGCCCCCATATACGAGGAAGGTCTTGACAGTATGCTGAAGAAAAACCTCGGTGCAGGAAGGATTCATGCAACAATGCATATCGAGAAGGCCGTGAGGGATTCCGATCTTACATTCATTTCTGTGGGAACTCCCTGCAGAAAGGACGGTAGCATGGATCTGGCTTACATAAAAAAGGCTGCAGAAGGCATAGGAGATGCCCTGAAAGATAAGAAAAGCTACCATACGGTGGTCGTTAAGTCTACGGTGGTCCCAGGGACAACGGAAGATGTTGTGTTGCCTGTCCTTGAAAAATGCTCCGGAAAAAAGGCGGGCCGGGATTTCGGCGTCGCTATGAATCCGGAATTTCTCAGGGAGGGCCTTGCCATAAAAGACTTCATGAACCCGGACAGGATTGTAATAGGTGGAATTGACGAGGATTCATTCATAGTCTTGGAGAAACTCTATAAAGATTTCAAAAGCCCCGTAATGAAGACGGACACAAAAACAGCTGAAATGATAAAGTATGCGAGCAACGCAATTCTTGCCACTAAAATTTCCTTTTCCAATGAACTCGGAAATATGTGTAAAAAACTGGGCATTGATTCTTATGATGTAGCCGACGGAATGGGATATGATGAGAGGATCGAGAGAAAGTTCCTCAATTCCGGTATTGGTTACGGCGGGAGCTGCTTCCCCAAGGATGTCAAGGCATTGGTTGCAAAATCAAGAGAAATGGGAGTCAAGCCCCGGCTGCTCGAGGCGGCGGAGTATGTGAACCGAGACCAGCCCTTGAAGATATTGGAAATCCTGAAGAACCACATTCCAAACCTTAAAAACAAAACCGTTGCAGTTCTGGGACTGGCGTTTAAACCGGGAACAGATGACATAAGAGAGGCGCCGTCTATAAAGGTCGTTGGAGAACTGCTTGAAAGAGGCGCCTCAGTAAAGGCATACGACCCTAAGGCAACCGAAAACTTCAAAAAACTGTATAATGGTATAACATACTGCATT
>JAUXKD010000081.1 GCA_030624445.1 Candidatus Aenigmatarchaeota archaeon | reverse complement strand
TAGGCATTGCCGATCCCGTCTCGGTCCATGTTGAATGCTTCGGGACGAGCAAAGTTCCGGAGGAGAAAATAACCGAACTCGTTAGGAAGAACTTCCCCCTCAAGCCCGCGGACATAATCCGGGTTCTTGACCTGAAAAGGCCCATATACCAGAAGACTGCCGTATACGGTCACTTCGGGAGGGACGACCCGGATTTCACATGGGAAAAGACAGACAAGGTCGAGATTCTCAAGAAAGAGGCTGGACTTTGAACCCGGTTTCTCGTCTTATATTCTATGAACCACCGGGACGACCGTAAGACTTATATTACTGGGCTGGATAAATTTCTCATGGAAAAAATACTCGAATCAACGGAAAAGGCATTCATGGGGGAATTCATCCGACTTTCTCCCAAGATAAATGAACTTTCTGAGGTCCTTTGGTTCGTTTTCAGGATGGGAGGAACCGCACCTTCCAACATCATAACGCCCAGATTCCCGGACTCCACGAAAGATTTGCAGAACCTTGTGGAAATGGGAATACTGAAAGAGATGGGCACAGGCACAGAGAAGATAGTGACATTCAGTGAGAAATTCGAATCCAAGCTGATAAGCAAGAACCTCACCGACATTTCAGTCATGGACATATTCGATACTCTCGTTGATGGCTATTCAAAGGACCTCGGCAGGAGATACCAGCTGGACGAGCTTATCAAGCGCCTTTCGATAGTGCTTTCTTCAGTGATAACACACGCAACCCCGCAGGAGCCCGTGTTCCTGAACAGCATTTTCAGGTCGATCGGGGAGAGCATGAACGGAGAGGTTACGCCTGAATCCATGCGCCAGGCCAAGGAATTGCTGGAATACTACCTTTTCAAGTACCTGGGACTTGTGCAGCCCGTGGGCAGTTTCGCCGTCAACTTGTCGGTCAGAGCGGCCCAGGTTATTGGAAAGAACCAGGAACTGGCCGAGGCATACAAGAACAAGCCCAGGAGTTACGCCAGTGTCAGGAAACTGGAAAAACCTCAGGCACCTCAGGCAGTGGAAGAAAAGAATGAGTGAATTAGTAGTATCTTCCCCAGCAGGAAAACCGGCTAGAGCAGTCTATATCGCAGCATGACCTGCACAGGGGCTTTTTTGTTCTTATGCAGGTACCGGTGTCCCACAGAGAACCGCAGTCGTCGCACTTCTCTAGCATATTCCCGCTATTCCCACATAATTTTTGTACGTGTAGTTTAAATCATTTTCCTTTATACCAAGAAGTGAAAATCCCATCGGAAACGATTTTAAGGTCGAAAACAAAGTGGTTAGTATGCTCGAGATTGTTTTCCTCGGAACAGGGTCTGCCATCCCCAGTCCCAAGAGGAACCACTCGGCGATATGGCTGCGGCACGAAAGGGAGTGTATGCTCTGGGACTGCGGGGAAGGGACGCAGATGCAGCTTATGAGGGCCAGGCTCAATTTCATGCGGATAAACCGGATATTCATTACCCACTGGCATGCCGACCACTGGGCCGGAATCATAGGCCTTCTTCCCACCATGTATCTGGAAGAGAGGAAAAGACCGCTGTACGTGTACGGTCCGGAGGCCGACAGGTTTGTGAGCGACCTGCTGGACCTTGCCTACTGGGGGATCGGATTCAGGATCATACCAAAGCCCGTTCCGTACGAAGGGGATGAAATAACCGAACTGGTCAAGACAGATGATTTCGAAATCACGTCGGTTCCCGTTGATCACTCCGTTCCCGCGGTGGCGTACTGCTTCAAGGAGCGTGACAGGTGGAACGTTGACATAAAGAAAGCCGGCGAGAAGTACGGCCTTCGGCAGGGGCCGCTTGTCGGCAGGCTCAAAAACAACGGCGAAATCACGCTTCACGGGAAGAAGATAACGCTCAAAGACGTGGGGGTCCTGAAAAAGGGCGCCAAGGTCGTTTATTCAGGTGACACGAGGATGAGCGAAAACATCGTAAAGCTTGCGAAAGGCGCAGACGTCCTGATACACGAAGCCACCTTTATGGATGAGAAAAGAGACGAGATTCACAGCACCATAAAGGAGGCCGGGGAGACAGCGAAGCTCGCAAAGGTCAAGAAGCTTGTCATGACCCATTTCTCCAGGAGGTATACCGATCTCTCCAAGCTCGAGGAAGAGGTGAAGAAATCCTTCAAGAATTCCGTGGCGGCCAGGGATTTCATGAAACTCGATGTCTGACCGCCGCGTTACGCTTGATTATCGTACCGCATCAAAGCTTTTATATGCACTCGTTATAAAAATATCCCAAGTCGAAATTCGTTGGCGGTAACCATGAAATTTGATATATTATCGGAAAAGGACAACCCTCTCTTGAAGAGGAAGGAATACCGGCTGGTCGCGGAGCACCCCGGGAAGGAGACGCCTTCCAGGTATGCCATAGTTCCCGAAGTCGTGAAAAAGCTCGGATCCAAGGAGGAGCTGACCGTGATAGACAAGATATTCAGCGAGAGGGGAAGCGCGAAGAGCAGGGTAAAGGTTCTGATTTACAAGGATAAAAAAGACGTCCCGAAAGAGAAGCTTGAAAGGCATGAAAAGAAGGTAAAGGCCTATCAGGAGAAGATGCAGGGAAAGAAGTCTGAAGAGAAGAAGCCCGAGGCGAAGGAAGAAGCAGAAAAGCCCGGAGAAGAAAAGAAAGAGGCGCCGGAAGGGCAGCCCGCGGAGGCTGGCGAAAGCGAAGAGGGACAGGAGTCTGCAGGCGAAGAGGAAACCGGAGAAAAGCAGGAACGAAAGGACGAAGGAGCGCCGGGCGATGATAAAGATGAAACAAAGGAAGAAACTCCTAAAGAGAGTAAGTGATACACATGGCTGATGACAGAGCAGGCAAGAAAGAAGTGAAAGAAAAGAGTGTCAAATCAAAGGAGAAAAAGAAAAGGACCGGCAGGAAACACGAGTCACTCAAAGTGTGGAATTATTATGAAGTGAAGGACGGGAGCGTCACGAGGAAGAGGGACAACTGCTCCAGGTGCGGTCCCGGAACTTTCCTTTCAGAGCACAAGGACAGGTTGTACTGCGGAAGGTGCGGTTTTACCCAGTTCGAAAAGAAAAAAGTGGAAAGTGCCGAACCTATCCCTGAATCTGCCGAACCTGTTCCTAAATCAGATGAAAAGTGATACGAGATCAAGAACATTCAGACTTTTCTTTCCCATTTCTACGAATTGCGGGTCGTGAGCGCCAGTCATGTTCGCCATGATGCCCTTTGCGTCCTGCCACGTCCCGAGCTCGTCGACAAGGCCTATCTTAATGGCGTCCTTCCCAAGGAAAACGCCGCCGTTCTTGATGACATTCACTTCCTCCTGCGTGAGGTATCTGTTTTTTTTCACGTCCTCTAGGAAATAAAGGAAGATTTCATTCACGAGCCTGTTCATGCCAAGCTCTTCCTCTTCTGTTATGTTCCTGAAAGGCGAGCCCGTGTCCTTGTATTCACCTGAAACGAACCTCTCATATTCAACGCCGTACTTCTCCAGGGTACCTGCGAACTGCAGGTAGCTTCCCGTGACTCCAATGGAACCCGTGATCGTCAGGGGGTCCGCCACGATCCTGTCGCATGC
>JAUXKD010000115.1 GCA_030624445.1 Candidatus Aenigmatarchaeota archaeon | reverse complement strand
GTCGGATAGAATTTGACGGTAGAGGTAACGGGCATCGACTTTATGAAGGGAACTAATCGCCTTAAAAAGAATGGCCTGTATCATACGCCGTTTCTTGACGATTCCTTCCCGCATCAGGCGAATCGTTGCATAGTAACCACTGTAACCCTGTACAATGGTCTTATCAACGTCGAACAACGCGACTTTTCTACTATCCAAGGGTAGCTGTTCTCAGGAGTTCAATGTCCACCTTGCGGCCCTGATAGAAATCATCGAACATCTGACTGGCCTGTTCATAAAAGATCGCCAATAAAACGAGTTGGTGTGTCATAAACTCGGCATCTTCCCGATCGTCGCCCGTCACCTGCTTCGCGGCTTCTTCGACTTCGGTACGACACTGCTCTATCATGCGCAAACTGTGCTCGATACCCTCACGCACCCGATCGAAAAAGCCCTTGATGAGCTTCTTCGGGTAGTCGCGTGAGGCCTCGTAATAATCTCGGCGGCTGCCCTTCACCCACACCTTACGCGCCAGGCCATTTTCCTCCAAGAGACGGATATTGACACTGACATTTCCCTTGGAAGAATTGAGAATCTCACTGATCTCATCAAGGGACAGGGGCCGGCGCATCATAAAGAGCAGGGAAAAGATCTGACCGCCTACCTTGTTGACCATCCCCAGCATGTTGGCCGAGATCTTCCCGGAACTTTCGATGAAACTCTCCAGGCTCTTTTCGAGCTGCTGATGGACGGCCTTTTCTCGTTTGATTGGGACCACAGACATGGGAGGGGGACAATAGGCAGGGAAGGCAGCGGCTGTCAACGCAAGCAGGCAAAAAAGTAGGGGCGACTTAATCGTCGCCCCTACAATAAAACCCTATATATTACAGATAATTACGATCCAGCCTGATAACTAAAGTCGAGGCTCACCGGCTGCCCTGCCGTGACCGTGATATCTTGAGTTTGCTCGCCGTATTTCTCATGCCAGGCACGAACTTTATAAGTGCCCGGAGGGACATCCGCGATGGTAAAACTCCCGTCGCTTCCGGTCACCGCATAATAGGGATTGGGAGCAATGAGGGCATAGGCGGTCATCCACGGATGGACGTCACACTTAAACTTCACAATGCCAGACTCTTTGAATTCGTGGCTGATCGGTGCCATGCCCTGAAACATCGCACGGTTAAAGCAGGTCTGCGTGCCACGATAACAGTGAACATTGTGGAGTGTCTTATCACTGTTTTTGATCTCAAGCTTCTGACCATCATAAAGCGCAAAGGCGTGCGGTGTATAAACACAGCCACTCTGATCCAGTACCACAGATGTTGTTGGAGTCGGAGCCTTTTCCGTCACACCTTCCGTAATGTTGACGATGACGTATTGCAAGCCGCCATTCGCGTCAACGGTCACTTCCTGGTTGAGGACAGGGGAAGAATGGGCCGTCGCACAGACCGGATCTGCCGAAAACTGGAGAGGCTTCATTTTGGGAGGTGTCCCTTCCAGTTTAATGCTACCGGTAATGCTGGCTCCTCCGCCCGCGGCTGCCGGCGCTGCGGCAGCGGGCTGCTGTGTTCCGGTTGCCGCCGGAGCACCCGTTGCCGTTGGCGCGTCTTCCGCACTGCAGCTTAATGATAAACCCATCCCTGCCACAATAAAGGTTGAGAATAGGACTGTTAAGATCGAACGGTGAATGTGTTTCACAATGAATCCTCCTTACCTGTTAAAAATAAGAAAATAAATAGACCGCAGCAACTACCAAATTCCCACCCCAATGGTCAAGCGGCCACCCTATTCAATATACTTGCGCTTCGCCTGCTGTTCCTTACTTAACTTCAAGATATAATCGGCGATCGCCTGGGACTGTAAATCGCGATCCCCCTCGAGAATGTTCGGCGGCCCCGTGCCCGGCTCGGGCAGAAAGGCCGGCATCCTGACACCCGGAGTAAACTGGGACGCATCCTGGATCCACTTCGGCAAGAACCCCGGCCGTATCCGTTGGGCGACCATGGCCATATCAGGGGCCCACATCGACTTCGGCCCACTGGGGAACTTATCGCCCTGGACGTGGCAGGAGAAACAGCTGAAGTATTGACCCGACGCCAGTAGTTCACCATTCTCCAGCATTTCCTGAGAGGGTGGATGATCCGGCAGTGTCACGAAGAGACTCTGCTGTTCATCTAAGGAGCTGAAATATTCAATCAGTGTCTGTGCCTGCTCATCCGTGAATTTGAATGTGGGCATACGGATATCGAGCCAGGGACGGATCTTCACTTGGCCGGGATCTTTCAGGTAATCAAATAACCAAGGCGGTTGTATCTTGGCCCCTTCACCCGCCAGATTTGGCGGCGCCGTGCTCGGATCTTCATAAAGCGCGACAATGGAGCCCCCCTCGCCTTCAATGACGTGACAGCCGATACAATTCAGGCGCCGCGTCAGTCGGCGTCCCTTATCAATTTTTCTCTGCCGGACCGAGAGTTCCGAGGGGACATACTTTTCCGGTGGAGTATAGCCCCGCAGTCCCTTCAGAAAGACCACCAGGCTGTGAATTTCTTCATCCGACAGCGGGTATTGAGGCATCCGCGATGTACTCCGTTCATGCAGATAGATCCGGGGGTTCTTGATCTTGTTAAAGAGCCAGTCCTCCCAGGTATGGGGGACATCGGTATCACCGAAATCAAGTTTGTCGATGGTCTTTTTACCGATCGTACTCAGGTCGACAGAAAGTTTGGAAAGCTGCTCCGTTCCTTTAATCGCATGGCACACGTAACAACCCTCCTGGGTAATGACTAAGAAACCCTTTTCCTTACTTTCCGCATCCGCCAGCACCTCC
>JAUXKD010000040.1 GCA_030624445.1 Candidatus Aenigmatarchaeota archaeon | reverse complement strand
GGCGTAAACGAGATATTAATTACCACCAGCGTAACATCGGAAATTCTGCAAACAATGGAAATAAATCGGATCCCGCCGCCGAAGATACTCAAGTACGAATACGATAAAAGCCAAAACAGGTGGAAAAAGGAAGTTGTAAAGGAATTCACTGAAATATTTTCCACAGAAAAGCTTTCAAACGAACAGTACCCGATAGCGGATCCTTATAAGCACGCCAGATATATATTCGTTGGCGACTTTGACGGTGATGGTTCAGCTGAATTGGTTGTCAACGTGATGCCTCACACGACGAATCTCATGATGTTCGAATGGGATGGGAATGGGTATTCACAAGTTTTGATTGAACAAAACATCAATTTAAATAAAGATGTCATCATTGCCGACGATATCGATTATGACAACAAAAAAGAAATTATAACCGCCACTGAATACAATGACGCTTTGTTAATATACGACTTTGAAGAGGGGGAATGGAAGAGGACTGTCATTAGGAAAGAAGACAATGAAAAAATTATTCTACTGATGGTGCTGAATTCAACAAAAGGCGGACATAAAAACATTCTTTACATGACTTCTTCAAATTCAACTACAAAAATACACATTCTCGAATACGACCCTCAAAAAGATATTTGGGAAAGTAACCAGACAGATGAACTCAATTTCACAATCACGCATTCCTGGGGCATTTTCCCGGCATTCTAGAAAATAAGCTTTTGGTTTTTCGATATCCTATCCATTAATATTTAAATTATTTAACGGATACCGATTTAAAAATATACTCTGTAGGGTATTGTTATGAAAGTTTCTGTTGTCGTGCCTGCATACAATGAGGAGAAAATACTTGGCTCATGCCTTCGTTCGCTCAGGTCCCAGACGGTAGATTGCGAAATCGTGGTCTGCGACAACAACAGCACCGACAGGACCCACGAGATCGCAAAGAAATACGCGCACAGAGTGATAAAGGAAAAGAAGCAGGGAACCATGCACGCACTCAACAGCGGGACGAAAATCGCGAGAGGCGATCTGATAGCGATCACAGGCGCGGATTGCGAGGTACCGGCGGACTGGATAGAGAGCTTCATGCCCTATTTCAGGGACGACCGCGTCATTGCCTGCTACGGTCCAATAGACCCATTGGAAGACAAGCACAAAAGGTATTTTTCCATGCTCAATTACGCGGAAAAGATATGCATCAAGCTTGGCCTGTGGTTCGTGATTCAGGGAGCCAACTTCATGGTCAGAAGGGACACACTGGAGAGCGCCGGACACTTCGACACCGCCGTTAAAGTGTTCGAGGAAAACGGACTTTTCAAGAAGATAAGGAATATGGGGAAAGTGAAATTCATTTCGAAAAATGCGGTTAAGGCATCCACCAGGAGAGTCGAGGAATGCGGCAAGCTCAGCCTCGTGTTACTTGGCATTAGACAGATGTTCAAGCTCAGCGTCTACAAAAGGACTGACGACCACCATTTCAGGGCAGTCAGGAAGCAGTAGTATTAAATTCATGAATCGAAATATTATTCAGGCATAGGCAAAAGGCCAGGAGATGTGTATTTTGAACCGATCGGGTAACTACAAACTGACCGAAGAGGGAGAAAAATACCTTCAGGAAGGTTTACCAGAGGAGAAACTGGTAAAAATACTCAAAAAGCCGATGGGAATCGGCGAGGCGAGCAAACGAATAGACAATTTCCACATAGCCATGTCCTGGGCAAAGAAGAAGGGCTGGATAAGGCTGGAAAAGGGAAAGCTCGTTTCGGTCGGAAAGCCTGAAAAATCAGAAGAGGGCGAAGCCCTCAGAAGGCTGTCACAGGGAAAGGAAATCGGTGAAAAGACACTGTCCACGCTTCTTCGCAGGAAGCTGGTGAGAAAGGAGAAGAGCGACGCCTTCAAGAAGGCGAGCAAGCTCGTCGGAAAGGAAGTGACGAACCTCACGCCGGAGCTTATTAAAACAGGCCTGTGGAAAGATGTGAAACTCAGGCCCTACGACATCACCGTCACGGGCGGGAAGCTCTACCCGGGAAAAAGGCAGCCCTACAACAGGTTCATTTCCCAGGTCAGGGAAAAACTGGCCCAGATGGGTTTCAAGGAGATGAGCGGGCCGATAATAGAGTCGGAATTCTGGAACTTCGATGCCCTCTTCCAGGCACAGGACCACCCGAGCAGGGACTGGACGCAGACGTACACGCTGAAAAAGCCCAAACGCGGCGACCTTCCTGCCAAGAAAATCGTTGACCGGGTGGGCGCTTCTCATGAAAACGGCTGGAAGACCGGCAGCACCGGCTGGGGCTACAAGTGGGACCCGCTGAAGGCGGCCCAGCTGATGCCAAGGGCCCACGGGACCGCCTGCTCGGCGAGGCAGCTCGTCAAAGGAGTCGACATACCCGGAAAGTACTTCGCGATAAAGAGGTGTTTCAGGCCTGATGTGATAGACGCGACCCACGGCGTCGAGTTCAACCAGTGCGAAGGGATAATAATAGACGAATCCCTCACCTTCAAGGAGATGGTCGGCGTGCTGAAGATGTTCGCGGTCGAGGTCGCGGGGGCCGAGAAGGTCAGGTTCTTTCCTGACTACTATCCCTTCACCGAACCTTCGGTTCAGCTTTCGGCAAAGCATCCGGAAATGGGATGGATAGAGTTCGCCGGCGCCGGCATATTCAGGCCCGAGATGACGCATCCTCTGGGAGTTGAACATCCGGTACTGGCATGGGGCCTCGGCATCGACAGGCTGGCCATGTTCAAGCTGGGTATAGGAGACATACGATACCTTTTCAGCCAGGATATAGGCTGGCTGAGAAAACAGAAGGTGACGGTTTAGGGTGATGAAATTATGGTTAGTGCGGGTTTGGGAATTCATTCGGAAGGTGAGGGAAAATGCCGACGATAGAGGCCAACTACAACGATCTGCTTTCCCTCATTGGCAAGCGCATCCCTCTCGATGTGCTTCAGGAAGAGGGCATCCTTTACGCGAAAGGGGAGATAGACGAGATAGACGGGGAAACGCTGAAAATAGACATCAAAGACACCAACAGGCCGGACCTTTGGAGCGCGGAAGGCATAGCCAGGGAGATACAGGGGCGGTACGGCGTTAAGAGAGGAGTGCCCAGGTACGACGTGAAGAAATCGGACCTCGTCGTGAATGTCGACAAAAAGCTTAAGAACATCCGGCCCTACACCGTGTGCGCCGTCGTGAAAAACCTGAACATAACGCCCGATGTCCTATCACAGATAATCCAATTGCAGGAAAAGGTGAACATCACCTTCGGCAGGAACAGGCACGAAGTCGCCATAGGTTTTTACGATTACAGCAAGATAACATCACCCATCACGTTCACCGCGGTGAAACCGGACGGAATAAAGTTCGTCCCCCTGGAATTCAGGGAGGAGATGACGCCTGCGCAGATACTTAAAAAGCACCCGAAAGGGAAGGAGTATGCCTACCTCCTGAAAGGCCTCAGGCAATACCCCATGTTCATAGACGCCGCGGGGGAGGTTCTGAGCATGCCGCCCATAATAAACTCCGACCACACGGGCAAGATCACGGCGGCGACCAAGGATATCTTCATCGAATGCTCGGGCTTCAATTTCAGGTTCCTTCTGCCCGCTTTAAACGTTCTGGTGGCGGCCCTTGCCGATCGCGGAGGAACGATAGAATCGGTCAAGGTTGCGTATCCGGACGGCGTCAGATACACGCCCGACATGAGCCCCAAGAGGACCAAAGTCAGCACAGACTTCGCCAACAAGGTTTCCGGCCTGAAACTCTCCCCCAAAAAGATTTGCGGGCTGCTGGAGCAGGCCAGATACGACGCGAAGGCCGATGGAAAAAACATACGGCTTCTTTACCCGGCCTACAGGCAGGACATCATGCACCAGAGGGACGTGATAGAGGATATGATAATCTCTTACGGCTACAATAATTTCGAACCGATCAACCCAAAACTCCCTCCCATCGGTTCCGTCAGCTAAATCGAGAAATTCAGCGACTCCGTTACGGAGGCCATGACGGGGCTCGGTTTCCAGGAAGTGCTCTCTTACATCCTTACCAACAAGAACAACCTCTTCAGAAGAATGAACATGGACGAGGGGGATGTCGTGGAAATAGAGAACGTGGTTTCATCCAACTGGTGCGTTTTCAGAAACTGGATGCTTCCGGGTCTAATGGAATTCCTGTCCAGGAACAAACACAGGGAGTATCCCCAGTTGATCTTCGAAATAGGAGACGTTGTCGTTTTGGACGAAAAAGCCGAAACAAAGACAAGGGATATGAGAATGATATCGGCGGCCGTCTGCGGCAACAACGTCGCCTATGAATACATATCCAGCGTTCTGGACGCGCTTCTTTCTTCCATCGGCACAGGTTACAGCCTGGCTAAGAAGAAACACCAAAGCTTCATACCGGGCAGGGTTGCGGACATACGAAGCGGAAACGGCTCTTTGGGAATGATTGGAGAGATACAGCCGTCAGTGCTCAATGCGTGGGGAATAGAAAAGCCGGTCGTCGCATTCGAAGTCAATCTGGAAAGACTGAACGCTCTTTCCAGAAGGTCAAAATAAGGATCATTTCAGCCAGCCGAAAAGCTTCGTTGTCAGTGGCGTTCTGGGGGTGTACTCCTCCCCTATGAGCTTGGCCGCTATGCTCATTATGTGCTGTGATGCCGCCGCTTTCGGGTTGTGCATCACGACGGGCTGCTTCCTGGATATGGCCTTGGAAACCTCGTGGTCTTCCGGTATTTTACCCAGGATGGGCAGTTCCAGGAACTCTTCGACGGCTGGCAATGAGAACTCATGCTTCGTGTTCCTCACCCTGTTCACCACCACGCCCAGATTATGGGTCCCGAACCTGTTCGCCAGATTGCTGAGTTTCAGGGCGTCTGTCAGGGCGGGCAGCTCGGGATTGGTGATGGTTATGAGCTCATCGCTCGCCTCCACGGCTGCGAGCGCCTCTTTTCCAAGCCCTGCAGCGGAATCCACGAGAATGAAATCGCAGCCGCCCACAAGCTTGTAGAAAATGTCAACCAGTTCGTGGGAATTTGCCAGCCTGAGCTTCCTTAGGGAAATGTCCGCGGGAAGCACGGTGAAACCTGCAGGATGATAGTACATGGCGTCGTTGAGCCTTGCATCCCCGTTGAGAACGTCATGAAGAGTGACTGGGTATAGCGGGATGCCGAGATGGATGCCCAGATTCGCTGTCGTAAGATTCCCGTCCACCGCGATTACGGACTTCTTGAGGCTGGCCAGTGCTGTGGCAAGGTTGGAGACCAGCGTGGTCTTTCCAACTCCTCCTTTTCCGCTGGCCACGGTTATGATCCTAGTCATAATAACCATTATTTTACAATCGAGGTTTTTTAATCTTTTACCCCGGATCGTCAATTAAAATTACTATTGTAAAGTAGTGTTGTAGTATTTATAAATCTATTCGTGCGCTCCTCACACCGTATCGGGTCATATTGCACAATAGGCACCATCCGCGCAACACGTGCGTCTCGAATCACGTGCGAAAACGGACCCGAGGGGATTTGAACCCCCGACCTTCAGCTTAGGAGGCTGCTGCTCTATCCAAACTGAGCTACGGGCCCATATAGTCTAATAACGACAAATGTGTATTCAATGGATAAAAATAGCACTAACAAATTAAAATTTAAAAATATGAATGCCCCCGCCGGGAGTTTAATGGTTTTGGTGGGGCTTTGAACCTTTC
>JAUXKD010000016.1 GCA_030624445.1 Candidatus Aenigmatarchaeota archaeon | reverse complement strand
TGCAATCAAGTGCTGGGACGGGAACAACATAAACGACGCTATTGTTCTGAACAAATCCTCAATAGAGAGGGGAATGTTCAGGACGATTTAATAAAGGACATACGAAACAATAAAAAAGAGGTACTGGGGAGGGCAGGAGGACGAGATCAGAATCCCTGAACCCGGGATAAAAGGTCACAGGGGAGAGGAAAGCTATACCCATCTGGCAGAAGACGGTATAATAAATCCTCAAACAAGGGTCGAGTCTGATTCCGTGCTCATAGGCAAGACGTCACCTCTGAGATTCCTTTCGGGTGAGGAGTTCGCAGTTGGTACTGAAAACCAGAGAGAGACCTCCGTAACTGTTAGATACGGGGAAAGGGGCATTGCCGACAAGGTAATTATATCCGAAAACCCCAACGGAAGCCAGCTCATAAAGGTCAGGGTCAGGGATGAACGCATTCCCGAGCTTGGGGATAAGTTTGCCTCCAGGCACGGGCAGAAGGGAGTGGTTAGCCTCATGTTGCCTCATGAGGATATGCCTTTCACATCAAAAGGCGTCGTTCCCGATGTGATATTCAACCCGCACGGGGTGCCAAGCAGGATGACTATCGGCCAGTTGCTGGAAATGCTGGCCGGCAAAACCAAAGCCACAACGTGCGAAAACATCAAAGGGACGGCCTTCAATCACATGAGGGAGGACGAGATAAGGAAATCCATGTTCTCTGCCGGTTTCAGGGATGACGGGAAGGAGACCATGTACGACGGCAGGAGCGGGAGGGCGTATGAAGTTATGATTTTCACTGGATTAAGCTTTTATCTCAAACTGGACCACATGGTAGCGAACAAGTTGCATGCAAGAGCGAGGGGTCCGGTGACCCTGCTCACGAGACAGCCCACCGAGGGAAGGGCCAAGAGGGGCGGCCTGAGGCTGGGCGAAATGGAGCAGCAATGTCTCGTGGCACACGGCGCCGCTTTGACACTGAAGGAAAGGTTCGATTCGGACCAGACGATGATACCCGTGTGCAATAACTGCGGCCTCGTGTCGATACACGATAAAGCAAAGAACAAGTTGCTGTGCCCTGTTTGCAGGGAAAGCAAGACGAGCTGGGTTAAGACCGCGTACGCGTTTAAGCTGCTGCTCGATGAGATAAATTCCATGGGCATATATCCGAAGCTGGAAGTGGGTGAGGCTTAATGGCATCGAGAATAAAAAGAATTTCGTTCAGTATACTTTCACCCACTATAATAACATCACTGGCGATGGTAAGAATAGTGACGTCAGACCTTTACGACGTGGACGGATATCCAGTGGAAGGTGGCGTCATGGATCCCCGCCTTGGTGTGGTTGATCCCGGCCTGCATTGCAGGACGTGCGGCAGCAGCATAGGCGACTGCCCTGGCCATTTCGGGTACATGGAACTTGCCAAACCTATCTTGAACATTCTTTACGTCAAGGCCATATACCAGCTGCTCAAGATAAGCTGCAGGAAGTGCGGGAAAATACTGTCCAAGGATGCTGTAAAGTCGGTAAAGGAGCTTGGCAGAAACGCACCGAACAAGTGTCCCCATTGCGGAGAGGTGCAGGGGAAAATAAAATTCGTGAAGCCCTATGCGTTCTACGAAGACAAGGAGGAAATGAGCTCCGAAGAGATAAGGGAAAGGTTTGAGAGGGTCTCCGAGGAGGAGTTAAAGAAGGTAGAATTCCTGGGAGGAAGACCCGAGTGGTTAATTCTGACGCTTCTGCCGGTCTCACCGGTCACCACAAGGCCCAGCATAACGCTCGAAAGCGGTGAAAAATCAGAGGACGATCTTACACACAAGCTCGTCGATATCGTAAGGATCAACCAGTCTCTGAGGGAGAACATAGACATAGGCGCCCCCGACTTCATCATCAAGGACCTGTGGGAGCTGTTGCAGTACCACGTGTCCACATACTTTGACAACGAACTCACTGGTGCGCCACAGGCGAGGCACAGAAGCGGAAGGCCTCTCAAAGGAATGATACAAAGGCTGAAAGGAAAAGAGGGAAGAATCAGGGGAAACCTTCTGGGCAAAAGGGTCAATTTCTCGGCCAGGACAGTCATATCTCCGGATCCAAGGATATCCATAAACGAGGTTGGCGTGCCTGACGTGATAGCCAAGGAGCTCACGCTGGATCTGCCAGTTACGAAACTCAACATGAAGCAGATAAAGGAAATGATAGAAAAGGAAAAGGTCAATTACGTGAAAAGGCCTGACGGCAGAAGGATAAAGGTTACCTCGGAAAACAAGGCTGACATAATAGAGAACCTGACGGAAGGATGGAACGTTGACAGGCAGCTGCAGGACGGTGATATCGTGCTTTTCAACAGGCAGCCTTCTTTGCACAGGCCGTCTATCATGGCTCACCGGGTAAGGGTCATGAATTACAAGACCTTCAGAATAGCCCCGCAGGTCTGTCCCCCATACAACGCGGATTTTGACGGGGACGAGATGAACCTCCATGCGCTGCAGACAGAGGAGGCAAGATCGGAGGCTTCTGAACTGCTGGACGTCAAGAACAACATAATATCTCCGAGGTTCGGCGGCCCGTTGATAGGGCTCGACCTTGACCAGATATCAGGCATTTACCTACTTACGCACGGAGTGAAAATGTTCGACAAAAAGGAAGCGGTTCGGATTTTTGGAGAAGCCGGAATGGATGTGGAAGTGCCCGATAAAGAGAAGTTATCAGGAAAGGAAATATTCAGCATGATGCTGCCGAAGAACCTCAATATGGAATTCAAATCTAACTGCTGCAAGCAGTGTGATGAATGCACCAAGGATAAATGCCTCTATGACGCATGGGTGAAAATAAAAGACGGGGAACTGGTTATCGGTACAATAGATTCCGCGGCAGTCGGGGCGTTCAAGGGCAAGATAATCACCAAACTGCACCGGGTAACCGACACGGAAAAAATAAAAAGGTTCATTGACGATTGCGCCAGGCTTGCCACTTCATACCTTGCCAGAAGGGGATTTTCCATAGGCATTTCCGACCTTGACCTGCCCCCTCAGATAATGGAAGAGGTAAGCAAGAGGGTTGATAAAGCCGAAAAGGGATCCAATGAACTGATACAAAAATACAACGGCAAAAAGCTGAAGATACTGCCAGGCCTCACCGCCGAGGAGTCACTGGAAACCCAGATACTGAACGTTCTTGCGCAAGAGCTTAACGACATATCACAGATAGTGGAGGAGCGTATCAAGTCCAGTGACATGATCGTGATGGCCGATTCCGGTGCCAAGGGCTCCCTCATCAACATAACCCAGATGGCCGCATGCGTGGGTCAGGAGGCCATCCTCGGGCAGAGGATAAGAAGGGGTTACATCAAGAGGACCCTGCCGCATTTCAAGAAAGGCGACCTTTCAGCAGATGCGCACGGGTTCGTAAAAAGGGGCTTCAAGCAGGCACTGGCTCCGGCAGAGTTGTTCTGGAACATAATGAACGGCAGGGAAGGCCTCATGGACAAATCACTGAGAACCAGGAAAAGCGGATACATGCAGAGAAGGCTAATAAACGCCCTGCAGGACATCCACGTCACGGATAATCTGGTAGTGAAAAACTCGGTGGGCGGCATAATCCAGTTCATGGCTGGTGAAGACGGCGTGGACCCATCGAAATCAGAACGGGGTGATGTGAATTGGAAAGAATGAGCATTGATTTGCCACCGAAGATAATCAAGGAAATAGACAGGGAAGCGAAGAACGAACAGGAGAAAAAGAAATTGCTGGAGAAGGCCAGGGAAAACTTCGTGAAATACTTGTACAACCCTCATGAAACCATAGGTGTAATAGCGGCCCAGTCGCTCTCCGAGCCGGCCACCCAGATGACTATGCGAACCTACCACTTCGCAGGAACCGCGGGTATACAGGTCACGCTTGGTCTTCCAAGGCTTATCGAGATTTTCGATGCCAGGAAGGAGATAAAAACACCGACCATGACCATTTACCTGCTTCCGGAGTGCCAGACGATGGAAAAGGCGAAAAGGGTGGCGGAGAACGTAAAGCAGGTGAAGCTCAGGGATTTGGTCATCTACGATGTAACGGACCTGACCAATCTGGAAATTACATGCAAGCTCGATATGCGACTGGTCAAGGGGCTTGAACTGGACGCCGAAACCGTTAAAAAGAAAATGCAGACGCTGAAAAAGGTAAAGATCGATGTGGATGGCGACGAACTGAAAGCGAGGAGCACCACATTCGATATCAAGAACCTTTACAAGCTGAAGTACAGACTGCTGGAATCGCACCTGAAAGGCATAAAAGGAGTGACCCAGGCGATAGTCAACAAGGAAAATGAAGAGTGGGTGATACACACTCTCGGGTCAAACCTGAAAAAGACCCTTAAGATAAAGGGCGTGGACTCCGAAAGGATCGCAAGCAACAACGTTTTTGAAGTCATGGATGTTTTTGGGATAGAAGCCGCCAGAAACGCCATAATAAGGCAGGCCAGGTACACCCTCGATGAACAGGGACTGAACGTGGACATCAGATACATCATGCTGCTGGCCGACCTCATGACGCACACGGGGATCATAAAACCCATAGGAAGGTACGGCATAGCAGGACAAAAGAAATCCATGCTTGCGAGAGCCGCCTTCGAGGAAACGAAAAAACACATGATTTCATCAGCGATAAAGAACGAGTCTGACGACTTGGTAGGGATAGTCGAAAACATAATGATGAACCAGGTGATGCCGGTAGGCACGGGCGCCTTTGACCTGTACGGCGACATACCCGCTGGGGCGGCCAAAAAACCGGAAGCCAAGAAGCCTGGGAAGAAAGAAGCCCCGAAGAAATCGGGAAAAGGCGGGAAGGCTTTGGTGGAGAAAAAACCCGCCAGCTCCAAAGCTGTCAAGGGCGGCAAAAAGAAAAAATAGTTACTTCTTCAAGGCCAGCAACATCTCCATGATCACCTTCGCGGAAAGAAGTGATGTAACGTCTGAAGTATCGTAAGGGGGACAGGTCTCGACAACATCAAAACCGATAACGTCCATTTGATTTTTCATCGAGTTTATGGTTTCAAGAAATTCTCCAGGGTCCAAACCGTTAGGCTCGGGAGTTGAAACCCCCGGCGCGAAAGCGGGATCGAATACATCCATGTCCACCGTGATGTAGACCGGACCTTTGAATCCGAACCCCGGAAGCCTTTCCAGGGATTTCAAAATATTGTTTTTCCTTGAAAACTCCCTTTCCTCGGCGGAAAAGGATCTGGCGCCGACTTGTATTATCCTCTTCTTGCCGAGTATTTCCACAAGCCTGCGCATTACCGTGACGTGGGAGAATTTGCTCCCTGCGTATTCGTTTTTCAAATCCAGATGGGCATCGAACTGCAGGACATGCAAATCGGGGTATTTCCTGAGCATCGACTGGACAACGGGAAGTGTGATCGTGTGTTCCCCGCCCACTATCACTGGAAATTTGCCGGAAATGTCTGCAACGGTTTCCTTTATCCTTCTCATGGATTCCCCGGTGTCGCCGGGGCTCACAATGACGTTTCCGTAATCAAGCATCTTCAAATCTTTCAGGTCTTTTCTGCATAACTCGCTGTAGGTTTCAAGGTTGTACGACATCGTCCTTATCCTGTTCGGGGCTTCCCTGCTGCCGACCCTGAAACATGAGGTCCCGTCAAAGGGGATGCCGAGAAAGACAACCTCCGCACTCCCCAGGCCGTAGTTGTTGCACCAGAACGTAAGTGGGTCCTCAACGTAGAGATCGCTCATAATACTTAGAATAAGGGCGGATTTTAAAAATGCATTATTTATATATTGTATAAGTATAGTGCTACAAATATATTGAATAATCTTGTCTTGTGATAACATGCCTGAGTACGAAGTGCCTGTTGGCGAAGGGATCGAGGTTTCCCTCGAAGGGAAGACCGTGAAGGTGAAAGGACCGAAGGGTGAATTGGCGAGGGAATTCAGACACCCTCACGTCAAAGTCGAGAAAGGGGAAGGAAAACTGGTGATCACTTCTGATTCTGAAAGGAGAAAAGTCAAATCACTGGCTGGCACGTGGAGAGGCCATTTGAATAACATGATCACAGGCGTGAGCAAGGGGTTTGAATGCAACCTCAAACTGGTTTACGCGCACTTCCCTGTGAAACTGGAGACGCAAGAAAACAAGCTCATCATCAAAAATTTCCTCGGGGAGCGCTCTTCGAGAACCGCCGAGATATTGGATGGTGTCGAAATAAAAATACAGGGTGACGTTGTGACGCTTTCCGGGATAGACAAAGAGAAGGTTGGCCAGACCGCCGCAAACATGGAGCATAAGACAAAGGTGAAGGGATTCGACAGGAGGGTGTTCCAGGATGGTTTGTACGTAACACAGAAGGCGGCCCCACCGGAAGGAGGAAGTTGATATGGCAGGAGAAACCCTATTTTCAAAATTGCTCAGGATGAGGCAAAGGATGAAGAAAAAGAAACCCAAATTCAAGAGACAGGAAGGATACAGGTACAAAAGGCTTGTGGATTCATGGAGAAAACCCAGAGGGAGGCATTCAAAGCTCAGGATGTCTGAGAAGGCAAGGGGCAGGAAGCCCGGTACCGGTTACAGGGGTCCAAAGGAGGTCAGAGGACTGACGAAAAACGGTTACAGGAGCGTGATCGTCTCTGACAAAGCGGGCGTGGGGAAGCTGGACCCGAAAAAGGATGCCGCGGTAATCTCCTCCACGGTGGGGAGAAAGAAAAGAACCGAAATAATACTGGAAGCGGAAAAAAGCGGGCTGAATATACTCAACGCATACAAGTTCAGACTCAAGGAGTCGAAATAGGTTATTCGGGTTATATTTATGTTGGCTGACAAATGTCCCATTTGCGGGACTCACGGCAAGATGTGGAACAGGAAACCGGAGGTATGGAAGTGCCCGAGCTGTTACAGCATATTTTCAAGGTTCGGCCTGATCGTTGAGAGCGAAAAGGAAACGGAAGACTTCTGGAGCTAGCTTTTTATTCTATACGTCAAGTCTCCTCATGGACAAGAGAGAGCTTGTATATTCACTACTTAAGAAAGTGCCCGAAAACAGGGTCACCACCTACGCTGAACTGGCAAAGGCCGCCGGAACGCACCCGAGGGCCGTCGGCATATTCATGAAAACGAACAAGGACCCTGTAAACATCCAATGCTTCAGGGTTGTGTGTTCGAACGGTGAAATCGGTGGCTACGGGGGAGGCGTCCCGAAGAAGATAAGGCTTCTCAACAAAAACGGAATAGTGGTAAAGGAAGGGAAAGTGGATCTTGGAGCATATCTGCACAGGATCTGATTGACAGGCATCGAATACGCTACTTCGTCGTTACGATGGGTTCTTCGGCCACTATGATTGTGTGCTCAGCCTGCGCGATTTTCCTTCCCTCCATATCCTTGAGAACGGGATGGGAGCGTATCGCATTGACCCTTTCGAGTTCAAGCAAGGCTATCTTGATCCTGAGGGGGGTCACGTGCTTCACAAGCCACCTTTTTGCGA
>JAUXKD010000064.1 GCA_030624445.1 Candidatus Aenigmatarchaeota archaeon | reverse complement strand
TAGCCCTGCTCATACTCATAAGCACAGTAAGCACAGCCGACGCCCTCGGAGTAACCCCCGGAAGGAGAACCCTGGACTTCGAGCCCGGACTCGAACAGACAGTAAGCTTCACTATAGTCAACGATGAACACAAGGCATTCAACGCCTACATTTACGTGCAGGGAGACCTGAAGGACTACATAACATTCGACCAGCAGGATATCTGGTTCAGCGAATCGGATGATTCAAAGGTCTTCACGTACAGAGTCAAGCTTTCTGAGCGGCTAGATCCCCCGGGTGACCACTGGGGGAAGATAGTGGTATTGGAACTGCCTTCCGGCCTGTCCGGGGACGAGGGCGAAATGCAGGTCACTGGAACAGTCGCCGTTATTCACCAGCTCAGGGTGAAGGTACCCTTCCCGGGAAGCTATGCGCAGATCTATTTCACGATCCAAGAGGCGGGACCCAACGAGACCGTAAATTTCTACGTCAGGTTCGACAACATGGGGAAGGAGGACATAATAGACGCCACGGCGGACATAGAAATCGTTGGACCAAACAACGAGCATATCGCATCCTTCAGGGCAGGGCCTGTGAGCGTGAAATCCGCGGAGAAAGGCAAACTGGTGGTCAAATGGAAAGCCGATGTGCGTCCTGGAGAGTACCACGCCGCTGCCACGGTGAGATACGGTGAAGAAATCAAAAGGATAGGGAAGAACTTCAAGGTCGGCAGAATGTCCGTGGACGTCCTTGACGTTTCAGTGGGGGATTTCAGACTCGGAGGTATAGCCAAATTCGATATCCTGGCGGAAAGCAAGTGGAACAAGCCCATATCAGGGGTTCACGCCGATATGTCGGTCAAAGACGCGGACGGGGACGAGATAGCGGGTTTCAAATCGGCCTCAGTTGACATGGAATCCTACGGAAGGATACACCTTTACGCCTACTGGGACACCGAGGGCGTCCAGGAGGGCGACTACAACACCAACCTAACCCTTCACTATGCCGGCCTCGTCACGGAAAGGGAGCTGATCACACACGTGGCCATGGGCAGCATCCGGACCGAGATCGTGGGCGTAAGCGTGGGGGCGGTAACTAGAGAAGAAGGAACACCGGAGCAGTACCCGATAATGGTCATAATCCTGTTGCTGGCATTCGCGAATCTCGCGTGGTTCATCTATTTCAAGAAGATAAGGAAATGATCATTTTCTTGAATTTACCTGTTTTTTTCACCATTCCCAACTACTTCTTGAGAGCTTCCCTGCGTTTGTTCTCAAAATTTCTTTGTTCACCTTCTGTTAACCCGCCCTTATATCTTCCATATGTATCATCGAATGCTTTTAGGAATTCGGGTTTTTCGGGCACAAGATCTAAACAGTGGTTTAAGGTGAATTCCATTATATTACTCTCAGGGCTAGAATATCTGACAAACAAACAAAAACACTGTGAATATCTATCCATTCTTTTACTCACTTATTGAGATTCTTATCATGGAAATAAATACTTTACATGTATCTCTTTAAAATTGGTACGCACTTCACGTGCAGTATAACCGTATTGCAAATCAACCATAAATAGCACAAAAAACAAAATATTAACAGTATGGAACTAAAAAATCTGATATTCGAATCGGCCCTGTTTTCGGTCATTTTTCTGGCATTTTTCGTCCCCGGAGTCTTCGCGCAACTCACAGCCAGCCTCATATCTCCCAGCAACGGCGGCTCCTCGACCACTGGCAACGTCACATTTGAGTGCAACGCCTCCGACAGCAACCTCGTTAACATAACCCTTTGGGTCTGGAATTCCACGAACGGGACGTATTATACCAACACAACCAATGTCAGCGGGTCATTCAATCAGACGAACTGGAGCGTTCAGGATATGCCTCCAGGCGAGTATTACTGGAACTGCATGGCTTCCAACAGCTCGGAATCTGCATGGGCATCGATAAACTATACCTTACGGGTGAATTTTTTCTTTCTCAAGTCGACCAGCTCCGAGAACGAAGATACACGTTCCATAGTAATAGCAGACGTTAACAACGACGGCTATCCTGATTATATTGCGGGTAACAATTTAGCGCCCAACAGGGTGTACCTCAATGATGGCTTCGGCAACTTCCTTCTGTCCAGCAACAGTTCCGAATCTGACAGAACACGCGCTTTGGCGGTCGCGGACCTTGACAATGACGGCGACCTCGATTACATCGCTGGCAACGATAACGGCCCGAACAGGATTTACTTGAACAACGGTTCTGGATATTTCACCTTATTTGAGAATAACACCGAAACCGGTAGTGAAGACACCCAGTCATTGACGATTTCGGATGTCGATAACGATGGCGATCTGGATTACGTGGCGGCAAACACAGGCAGTCCTCACGGCATGGTTTACCTGAACAACGGCTCAGGCCACTTTACAAGTTACCAGAACATTACGGAGACTTACCTTGATGCGGTTGCATTTGGCGACCTTAACGGTGACGATTACCCTGACATGGTCCTGGGAGGGATACCAAGCCCGAACCAGCAGACCAAAATCTACTTGAACGACGGTTCGGGATATTTCGTCTTCGATTCGGCCCTGCCTGACGGCACCAAGTTCACATACGCCCTGGCCCTGGCCGATATCGACAATGACAAGGATATTGACCTGATCGAAGGCAACGGGAACACTCCCGGAAATCAGGAGCACCGTGTTTTCATTAACGACGGCAGCGGATCGTTCACATTGACCCAAAGCCTTGGCAACACTGACACGTTTTCAATAGTCGTTGCTGATGTTGATAACGACGGCGACCTCGACTTTGTTGCTGGTAATTACGGAGGAGTCAATGAGATTTACCTGAATAACGGCACGGGAAATTTCTCTCTTTACGAGACAAGCCCACAAGGCGATAGTACATTCGGTTTGGCGCTTGCGGACCTCGACAATGACGGCGATCTGGAATACATTGCCGGGAACTTGAATCAGAATCGCATATACGAAAACAGGAGAAACGACAACAACTACGTAAAGATTTTCCTTAAGGGAACAAGCCCATTTGTCAATAATGATGCCATAGGGACAAAAGTCATGGTTTTCGATTCGAACGGGAATTTAACCGCCTACAGACTGGTGACTGCAGCAGACTCCTCCCAGGACGGGACAATGCAGTTGCACTTCGGGCTTTCTTCTGCTTACAATTATACAATTAACGCCACTTTCGTAAGACCCCTAATGGACAAGAATGTCAGCTGCACCGTGCAGCCACCTAAAAGCTTCACGTTGTACGAGAACGGAACTTCGACTGGCGGTGTAAGCTGCTTCGCGGTTGAGAATCCTCCAACTATACTATCGATGCAGCCAGGCGATGGGAACACAACAACTGAAATCGATGTGAATTTCAGCTGCAGCGCGTACGACGGGGAGCAGCTATCAGACATCACGCTATACATCTGGAACAGCACGAACGACCTTTACTACAGCAACACTACGCTTGTGACAGGCAACAATAACCAGAGCTACTGGTTCGTCCAGGCGATGCCTTCAGACATATACCAGTGGAATTGCAGGGTTGTGGATGACGATTCAAACGCTGTCGAGCAGCCTGCGAATTACAGTCTCGCGGTCGTGCTTAGAAACATCCTTTACGTGAGGCTCGTCTTGAACAACACGAACAATTCTGTGTACATGCCCGGTGCCGGTGAAATGGACTCGGACAGCCTGGGCGAGCAAATCTTTGGCAACCCACCCCCGTATTTTCTGGCTTCTTACCTCAACAATGTCGTATCAGGTCTCGTTTTCGGCAGGAAGGTTCCCAAGACGATATCTGTTGGGAACAACTCGAGCAGCCATTACCTTGAACTGACGCAGGAGATGGAAAACTCCCGGGTCTTCCTGGTTTTCACTCTGGGAGATTGGAGGGCAATAGAGAACAGGATGCCGATGATTGAGGCGGGACGGTTCCTCGCAAACATCCTGCCGAGCTTTTCCTACGGACTTGGAAACAAGTATGCGCTCGACCTGGCCTTGGGTTATACCGATATAGACCTGCAGGGGGTTCTCAACCTTCGGAAGGGTTCCCATAACATTATTTTGGAGAACAACGGAACCCTCTCAGGAAAACCGGTTGTCTTAATCAGAAGAAAATGATTCTTCAACGACTCTCCACATTTCTCAATATATATACTATATAAAAGGGGACTAAACCAAAACCTCCGTTCCGGCACCTGAAACCAAGGACCCGTCGTATTTAATTTCAACCCGGATCTCGCTCCTTCCGACACCCACCCTTCTGCTGATGTTGAACTCGGATATCGGAACAGTGTAGGTATGATTTCCTGTGTAACCC
>JAUXKD010000032.1 GCA_030624445.1 Candidatus Aenigmatarchaeota archaeon | reverse complement strand
CTGGCCGAATCTCTTCTCGCCGTCGGAGGTCTCTATCTCGACCATCTCGTTATAACCGACGCCGCTGATCTTGTCGACTATGATGAGAGGTCCGAAAACCTTCTCCACTGATTTGTACTCTTTGATCACCATACTAACCGCCAGCCTTCATCTTCTTCATCGATCTTTCGTACATTTCCTTGAACTTCTTGCCGTCCATGTACTTCATCCTTCCTATCTCGGTGACAATCTCCATGTCCATGATGTCATCGAGGGATTTGCCGCCCGCCAGCAAGATGTTTGCGAACCCGTGGAACTCAAGGATGATCTCGAGCATCCTGTACTGCTTTTCGGATTCGCAGTATGAGTCCACTTCGTGGAAAGCGTTCTGCTGCAGGAAATCCTCCCTCAGCATCCTGGAAACTTCGAGTATGACCCTCTCGCTCAGTGGAAGCGCATCCGGTCCTACCAGCTGCACGATCTCCCTGAGTTCTGACTCCTTCTGGAGGAGAGACATCGCCTTTCTCCTGAGTGCGGGCCAACCCTTTGCAACCTTATCTACGAACCAACCGTCAAGCTTGCCGGTGTAAAGCGAGTAGGACGTCAGCCAGTTGATCGAAGGAAAATGCCGCCTGTCAGCGAGCGTTGTATCCAGGGCCCAGAAAACCCTCGTAACCTTGAGTGTGTTCTGCGTGACGGGCTCGGAAAAGTCTCCTCCGGGAGGCGAAACGGCTCCTATTATGCTTACGCTGCCTACGTCTCCTCCGAAGGTCTTCACCCTGCCTGCCCTTTCGTAGAAATCGGCAAGCCTTGATGCCAGATAAGCGGGATATCCTTCCTCGCCGGGAATCTCCTCGAGCTTGCTTGACATCTCACGCATGGCCTCTGCCCACCTCGAGGTGGAGTCCGCCATAAGAGAGACATCGTAACCCATGTCCCTGTAATACTCGGCAAGGGTTATGCCGGTGTATATGGAAGCCTCCCTCGCGGCGACTGGCATGTTTGAAGTATTGGCTATCATGCACGTCCTCTCCATCAGAGGAAGACCCGACTTGGGGTCCTTGAGGTTCGGGAACTCCTGGAGCACCTCCGTCATCTCGTTGCCCCTCTCTCCGCATCCCACATAGAATATTATGCTGGCATCAGACCACTTCGCGAGCTGATGCTGGGAAACCGTCTTTCCTGTCCCGAAGCCGCCTGGAATGGACGCAGTGCCTCCCTTCGCGAGCGGGAAGAACATATCGAAGACCCTCTGTCCTGTCAACAGCGGCACTTCCGGGCTGAGTTTTTCAACCGAGGGCCTCGGGCGCCTTATCGGCCAGAACTGCATCATCTTAAGGTTGTGGACCTTTTCTTTGGACTTCACCTTGCACACCACATCCTCGACCGTGAAGTCGCCTTTCTCTATGCTCTGGACCTTGCCTTCGACCCCGTGGGGCACCATGACCTTGTGCGTTATGATCCTGGTCTCGGGGACTGTACCCATCACGTCGCCGGGTTTGACGCTCTGCCCCTTCTTCACTGTCGGCGTGAATTTCCATTTCTTCTTCCTGTCAAGCGAAGGCACGTTGATCCCCCTGATGATGAATTCGCCGTATTCGGCCTTGATGACCTCGAGCGGCCTCTGGATGCCGTCGTAAATGGATTTCAGTATTCCCGGACCGAGTTCCACAGATAACGACATTCCGGCGCCTTCGACCGGCTCGCCCGGAGTCAGTCCCGTCGTCTCTTCATACACCTGTATGAATGCCGTGTCGCCGTCGAGCCTTATAATCTCTCCAAGAAGGGCGTCCTTGCCTACCTTCGCCATCTCGTACATGCTGCTGCCCCTCATGCCGTCCGCCTCGACCGCGGAACCGGTAACCCTTATTATCTTTCCCATCAGGACTTCACCTCGAATCCGACCACCCTCTTGACGAGGTCCTTTATCATGTCTCCCCCGCCGCCCCCGATATCGGGCATCCGGACGTTGATCTTCTCGCTGTCCGTTTCCTTCACCGATTCGAAAAGGGTGTGGGTTATCGCTATGATATCTGCCTCGACTTTGACTTTGTTGTAAACATCCTGGGCATCTTTCACGCCGGCCACGTGGCTGTTCCTGACGCCTGCGAGTCTCATCCCCAATGCTGTCATTTCGTCTCCTATAACGGCTAGCTTCGCCATAAAACCCCAGCAACCTTGTGTCTTGAATCGGACTTCAGCTTGTCCAGTTTTGCCGTCAGTGTGTTGTTGACGGATATGTGCCCGCTGGTGACCAGAACGCCAATGTCTCCAATGTCCTTGGGCTTGGCGCCGGGCAGCAGCTTCGAATACTTCTTGTCAATAAAAACCGTCGGGCTCTCCAGCCCCTTCTTGCCCTCTTCGGCAAGCATCTTTATGATTTTGGCCTTTTCCTTTTCGCTCATGTCCATCACCCTCTTCCTGGCCTCTGCAAAGACCTTCTCGATCAGTTCGTCCTTTTTCTTCTCGAGCATTTCCTTGATCTGCAGGTTGGCCTTCGCCAGTATCCTTTTTCTCTCGAGTTCCGTTTCCCTGCCGCTCTTTTCCTCGAGCTTACCGGCCATGGAATGGGCTTCCTGTTCAGCCTGCTTGTTTATTTTTCCGATCTCAGCTTCGGCATCCCGGATGATAATGTCTATCTCGTTCTTCCCGCTTTCCCTTATTTCCCGTTCTATTTCCTTTATTCCCATGAGTATCATCGTTTATTGTGAAAACGTGCTTTGAAGTCTGCGCTCCGGATGCTAAATCTTCGTGACGAGCAGAAAGGCTATTATGAGTCCGTACAGGGCGACACCCTCGGCCAGTGCCACGATGATAAGGCCCCACGTTGCCGATTCCGGCTTCTCCGCAATGGCAGCCATCGCTGCGGCACCGGCGTGTGCAATACCGTAACCGGCTCCCAAAGCACTGAGACCGATAGCCAGAGCGGCTCCGATTGCCAACATGGCTTTGTTGTCGGTTGCGCTTTCACCCTCAGCCTGTGCGTAAGCGCTAGAAGAAAGCGTCAGTGCGACCAGAAAAAAGGCCGCGAATGTCAACAATATGCTTTTCATTTGAATACTCCCACTTAATTTAATATAATTTTAATATATTTGATTGGTGTCTACTATTTAAAAATCTTACTAGTCCATTCCCACCTTCTGCCTCCTGACCGTGTAAGTGCGGTCCGCCTTGAAGGGAACGAAGCTCTTTCCTCCCGCATGGTAAAACTTCGAGAAGAGTTCGTAGTAGTGCAGCCTTATCGTCTGGACGAAGGATATCATCGCCTCCATACCGAAGATCGCAACGTTCCCGGAGATGAAGATGAATATCGATACGAAGGAGCCGATTACACCGCTCAAGCCCGCCGTGGATATCTCGATGACCTTCAGGACCATGAGCAGGAGGGCGCCGTGGACCACGGCTAATATCACGACCCTGACGTAGGAGATCGTGTTCACCAGGAATTTCTGCACGACCTCGAACGCGTCGTAAAGGCCGATTATTACGGGCTCTTTCTCTATGAATATTTCCCCTATGGGCAGAAGCACAATCGGTATGAGGAAAATCACGAGCCCGGGAAGGATTGTTCCCAAGGCCGCGGCATCACCCAGGATTCCGGTAATGATGAGTGGTATGAAGCCTATGCCGTGGCTGAAGAACATGAACGCACCGGCCCAAAGGACCCACAAACCCAGCACACCCCAGTGATGGAAGAACGCCTTGACCATGGATTCCCTTGATATGTTTATGATGTTCAAAACGCACCCGAGGCTCAGAGTCACCAGGGCCAGTATCACGGAGAATTTTATGAACATCGTGATGTTCTTGCCCTCCCCGCCAAGCGGCTCCATCCAGATGGGTTGAAACATCTGCGGGGTGTTCTCGTGGGTAAGGCCGAACGCGCTTCCGTAAAGAAACCCGAAAAACGTGGCCGCTATCCCGCACACGACCAGGATTTTGCCGAGTTCGCCAAGGGTCTGCCCGCTGAACCTCTTGAACAGCACCAGGCCCACTGTGAGAAGCATGAGACCGTGTCCGATGTCCCCGAACATCATGCCGAAAAGTAACGGGAACGTCAGGGCGATGAACTTGGTGGGATCCAGTTCGTTATAGCTCGGCAGGCCGTAATTCTTCGTGATTATCTCCAGTCCGCTGGCGGGTTCCGGGTTGTCCAAGACGGTGGGAGGCGTTTCGTCTTCCTTCGGCTTCCTGCTGGAAATGGTGTACACGTTCCTGGAAGAGTCCTTCACTGTGTTCTCAAGCTTCTTCAGCTTGTCGGATCTCACCCAGCAGCTGATGAGATTCGTCTGTTGGGTCTTGCCGAACATCATCTCCGACTCTTCGAGCTTCTTCTCGATGCGGAGAAGTTCCAGAAAAACCATCAGCTCCTTCTTCGACTCGGTCTCCAGCCTTATCAGCTCCTTCTTCAGCGCCGTTTCCTTGTTGATTATCGTCCCGAGTTCGGACCTCATGCGCCTTTTTGACTGTTCCAGCGTCACGTCGATCATTTCGTCAGGCATCTTCAGCGGCTCAAAACCGTTCAGGTTCAGGACCTTTGAGACCTCCTCCTCGAATCTCCTGGGCGCGGCCACCACGACAAGCTCCTGTTCGCCGTGCAGGTGGGCAGTGTCCATCCAGTGGCTTTTCGTGACCTTCTTCAGGTCTTCCGTTGCAATGGCGAGATCCTTCTCATGCATCTTGCCCAGGGAAACGGAGACGAACCGGTGATCCGACAGAGTCTTCGGGTCGAGAGCCAGTAAGTCAAGGAGGGATACGGTCTTTTCGATCTCCACCAGTTTGCCTCTCCTCTCGCCGAGGCCTTTCAGCTCTTCCTTTATGGACCTGACCCTCTCGATCACCGGCAGCTTATTCTCGACTCTTTTCAGAAGCCTTTCCGTGCGTTCCTCGGATACCTTAACCCTGCTAACACTCTCGGGTGAAACGATATTCTTCAAGTTCGTGATGAGGCCTTTCTTCTCCTCGACGAGCCTGAACGAGTCCAGGGCGTCCTCGATGGAGTGAATGAACTCTGATATCCTTGAATAGTTCTGGGATATCGTGCTGGTTTCAAGGCCGGTGTCCTTCGCGTTTATGAGATGGATGATACCGCTTTCCTTGAGCTCCCTCACGACGGCTTCCTTTTTGCCGCTGGAAACCAGGATGTCCGCCCTCATCATCTCCCTGGGATGCCACGTCATGAAATCATCATCTCCTCTATCCCGCTCTTCGGGATGCCGTTTTCCAGGCCGAACGCGATAGACTTCAGGTTCGTTATCTCGGCTTCCTTGAGTTTCATGTAACCGAGCGCAACGCCGGGAGTGAACACATCGTAGAGGGCCCTCCTGTACATCTGCATGAGATACTTCCTTACGGCCTGTTCGAAGTGGAAAAGCGATTTCGTCTGATCGTATTTTTGAGCCGCCTCCTCAACGATCCTGCCGTAGGTGCTTGTACCCAGAAGCGAAACCGCGCCCTTGACGTCCGCGGCGTTCAAACATTCCCTGGCGAGGGCCTTCCTCAGCCTGTAAAAAACCGGTATCAGCGGGTCCTCGACGTCCGAATGCTGCGCCTTGACCCTCAGGATGTTCATTATGTTCAAAAGGTCGATCTCCTTTCCGACCAGCATCTTGGTGGCGCTCCTGTATTTATTCGGCAGCTTCACGGTAACTGACCACAGGCTCCTGAAGTGGTGCCTGTCGAGCTCGGTGGTGAGTTCTTTCCCCTCGTCCAGCCACTTCTTCAGATGCTTGCCATAATCCGTCCCTTCCAGGACGTCGACCATGGCCTCGATGCTCTCCGCTTCGAGCAGCCTTTTCACCAGGGGCTTCAGCCTCCTGGAGAAGAAGACCGCGTAAGCCTCGACGTTCCCGGAACCCCCGGACTTGGAGTTGATCAGGAATTTCAGGGCGCCCGCCTCGTATCCCGATATCCTGGCCCTGAAAAAATCCCCCAGCTTCGACGGGACAATACGCAGTATCTGCTCGTGCGTCTTTACCCAGTCCCTGAACAGGGCGGCCTCTATGTCCGATATGGACTTGCCTTCCATGCCAGATTTGTACGGGGTGTTATCCAGCCAGATCGCAAAATCTGCAGTCGACTTCAGCTCTAGGGCTACCTTTAGCTCGTTTTCCTTGATCAGAAAACTTTTCATACCCCTGATTCTCGCATTCGTGTACTCAAGACCTACCATAGACCAAAAACCCTAAAACCATGTCCACTGCCTTTTCGAAATTGGACTTTGCCTCCTGT
>JAUXKD010000134.1 GCA_030624445.1 Candidatus Aenigmatarchaeota archaeon | reverse complement strand
GACTTTTTGCGACCCTATAAGTCTTCGCCCTCTCCTGTAACGGGGAGTATCCGTCCTGCCCTACTTTACAATTGTTTCAGGCAGGAAGCTCAGGAGGGAAAGGTCATCCGCAACCGCCGGGGAAACTTTCAGCCAATAGCTACCCCTCTCTTTGACGGTCCAACCCGAAGGACCACTCTCCGTCTTCGCTTTTAGTCTGTTTTTATCATCCTGCCATATTTTCATGGCAAGTATTACTGAAACTGATTACGCCAGGTTCAGACGTTCTCCTGGAGGCCTCCGGAAGCGACCTTGACCAGTTCGGCAAAGGCCGCATCGTCATGAACGGCAATATCGGAGAGCACTTTGCGATCCAGCGTGACGCCAGCCTGACTAAGCCCGTGAATGAACTGGCTGTAGGACAGCCCATGATTCCTGGCCGCCGCGTTGATCCTTACAATCCACAGGCGTCTGAAGTCCCTTTTCCTGTTACGTCGATCACGGTAGGAATAGGTCAGCGCTTTTTCGACCGTCATACGGGCCTGACTAACGAGGTTCTTTCTCCCACCCCAATAACCGGAGGCCTGGGCAAGGAGATTCTTTCTTTTCTTTCTGGCGTGAACCGCCCTTTTTATTCTGGGCATCTTCTAACTCCCTTTTCTCTTCACCTAAATATAGGGGATCAATTTCCTGATGTTCTTCTCGTCAGCAGCGTGAATCAGGGTGCCGGATCGAAGGCGGCGTTTCCTCTTCTGATTTTTGCTGGTCAGGATGTGGCTGGAATAGGCTCTCCGCCTCTTGATTTTGCCGGTCCCGGTCTTGCCGAAACGCTTGGCTGCTCCCCTGTTTGTTTTGATCTTGGGCATTTTAAACTCCATTAGCGATGCTGCGGGCTCTTCAACGCCCCGCCAGCGGTGGGATCATTAATGTAAGTTCAACTCTCTACTGGGCGATGGGCGCCAGGATCATGACCAGGTTGCGGCCTTCCATTTTCGCCGGAGCTTCAACAACCGAGATATCCTCAAGCATAACCATCAACTTCTCGAGAACCATTTTACCTCTGTCAATGTGAACGATCTCACGTCCCCTGAACCGTACCGTTATTTTCAGCTTGTTGCCTTCGTCCAGGAAACGCTTGGCATGCTTTGCCTTGGTCTCTAGATCGTGCATATCCGTTTTGGGACGAATTTTTACTTCCTTGATCAAAATGATCTTCTGGTTCTTCTTGGCCAGCTGTGCTTTCTTACTCTGTTCGTACTTGTACTTTCCGTAATCCATTATCCGGCAAACCGGGGGATCGGCGGTAGGAGCGACCTCGACCAGATCCAGGCCAAGGTCCTCAGCAGCTGCGATAGCGTTGTGTTTTTCCAGAATGCCGAGCTGTTCACCTTCCGGTCCTATGACACGCAATTCCCGGGCGGTGATCATCCGGTTGACAGCGATTTTCTTTTCGACTGCTATCTCAATCCTCCTTGTAAGGGATTACGGGTGGTATCATCTGATCCTTCACCCCTTCCACAAACTCTTCAAGGGACACAGTTCCCCTGTCGCCATCTTCCCGGTGTCTTACAGCAACGGTCCCGGTATCGGCTTCCTTATCTCCTAAAATGAGCATATACGGTACTTTTTCCAGGCGGGCTTCGCGGATTTTATATCCGATTTTCTCATTTCGAAGGTCGGATTCTACACGGAAACCTTCCTTCCTGAGCCTTCCCGTCACGGACCGAGCATAGTTAGCACTCCTGTCGGTTATTGTCAATATCTTGACCTGTACAGGCGATAACCATGCCGGAAAAGCCCCCGCGTAATGCTCAATGAGAACACCGAGGAACCGATCGATGGAACCCAGAATGACCCTGTGCAGCATGATGGGGCGGTGTCTTTCACCGTCAGCTCCAACGAATTCAAGTTCGAAGCGTTCCGGAAGGGCAAAATCACACTGGACCGTCGCGCACTGCCACATGCGTCCGATGGCGTCCTTTACTATAACGTCTATCTTGGGACCATAAAAGGCACCGTCTCCTTCGTTGATCTTGTAGAGAATATTTTCATCATCCAGGGCTTCCATCAGGGCCTTTGTCGCGCTTTCCCAGTCTTCCGCGCTTCCGATGGATTTTTCGGGGCGGGTGGAGATCTCCATCTCATATTCAAAACCGAAGACTCCCATCATGTCTCGCACGAAAGAGATCACGCCCCGGATCTCAGAGTTTAGCTGCTGGGGCGTGCACAGAATATGAGCATCGTCCTGGGTGAACCCCCTGACGCGCAGTAGCCCGTGCAGAACACCTGATTTCTCGTGCCGATGAACGGTACCAAGTTCAAAATATCTCAGAGGGAGGTCCCTGTAACTCCTGATGGAAGATTTGTAAATGAGCATGTGGGCGACGCAGTTCATCGGTTTCATACCGTACTGAGTGCCTTCCACCTCCGTAAAGTACATGTTTTCACGGTAGTTATCCCAGTGTCCCGATTTCTTCCACAGGTCGACCTTGAGAAGTTGGGGACCCATGACGATCTGATATCCACGCCT
>JAUXKD010000060.1 GCA_030624445.1 Candidatus Aenigmatarchaeota archaeon | reverse complement strand
TAGGGCCGATGAGGAGAGCATATTCAGGAGGAAAGCCGAGGAGAAATTGAAGGTTGCGGAAAGGATTGAACAGCTCGAAGAGGAGGAAATGAGAGCGAAGACGGAAGCTGCTATCCAAGAAGAGAAAGATAGGAAAGCGAGGATAGAAGCCCTTCACAACGCCAAACTGGAGCCGATAATAAACGAAAGGCTGAAGGCCGAGAGGCTGGCGGAGGACGGGAAGAAACGCATGGAAGATGCGATGAAGAGGGCCGAGGATGAGAAGAAGAACAGGATAAGGGCCGAAAAAGAGGCTGTCCACAGGGCCGAGGATGAGAAGAAGACCGTCGAAGAGTCCGCCCTCAAAGCGACGATAAAGGCCGCTTCAAAGGCCAGGGAGGAGGCCGAGAAGCACGCCAGGGAAGAGAAGCTGGCCATGGAGGAGGCCAGTGAGAGGGCCGAGGATGAGAAGCGGGCGAGGGAGGAGGCCGAGAAACGGGCGGTGGAAGAGAAAACTATGAAAATACTGGCCGAAAGGGAGATAAAAATTGTTGAGAGAAGGCTGGCCGCGCTGGAAGAGAAAAAGCGCATCCAGGAGGAAAAGATCAAAAGCAGGGGATCTTTTTTGGTTGTCAGGACCCGCGGGAAATTATCACTTAATTATATTAAGGATCTGGTAAGGTCACTGAAAAGGAAAAGGTGAATCCGGACAGGGCCTTTGGCGGATAATTTTAATATACATCACGAATTAGTTTGTTATGAGACTTCCCGACGTTCTAAAAAGACTTGTCAGGGGCCCCCAGATTATAACGCTCAAGGACGCGGCGATGATTTCCGCGTTCACAGGCATTTCATCAGGCGATCTGGTCGTTGACGCGGGTTCCGGGTCCGGTTTCCTTGCCATTTACATGGGAAACCTGGTGAGGCCCGAGGGGAAGATCGTTTCTTATGAAAGGAGGCCCGACTTTGCAAGGCTCGCGGAGCGGAACGTGAAGAAAGCGGAGCTGGAAAAATACATTGAAATAAAGAACAGGGACATCTTTGAGGGAATCGTGGAAAAGGACGTGGACGTGATCACGCTGGACCTGCCTGAGCCCTGGGATGCGGTTGTCCATGCAAAGCAGGCCCTCAAAGAAGGCGGTTTTCTGGTCTCGTACGTCCCAAGCGTGGAACAGTTCAGGAAGTTTGTTTTAAGGTGCGAAAAATCCGGCCTGAGGCACGACAGGACGATAGAGTGCGGTGTGAGGGAGATGCTGGTCAAAGAGCGGTCAACAAGACCGCAGATAAAAGGAATCATGCATACCGGCTACATCACGTTTGTCAGGAAATGAGACCAGCTTCAATTCACTTTCTTAGCTACCCCGCCCAGAGTCAGTGCGGTCTCCCTGCCTGTCCTCATGTCCTTGAGTGTGAACTTTCCGCTCTTCAGTTCCTTTGGTCCCACAATGAGAGCGTAGGGTATCTGCTTCCTGTTCGCGTAGTCCAGTTGTTTTCTTAAATCTCTTCCCGTCAGGTCGGTCTCGGTGTTTATCCCCCCTTTCCGCAGTTCCTGGGAGATCTCCAGAACGTTCTTCCTGATTTCCTTTTTTACGGAAACGATGAATACTGTTGTATTTGATGCGGGAACATCGAACATGTTTTCCGAGTCCATGATTTCATAAATCCTCTCTATCCCCAGCGAAATGCCCGTGGCAGGCGTCTCTCTGCCGCCGTAGAGCTCGATTAGGTTGTCGTATCTGCCTCCGCCGGCAACCGATCCAACCTCTTTCCTCGTCCGGGTTGTTATTTCAAAGATGGGCCCAGTGTAGTAATCAAGGCCTCTCACCATACTGAAATCTATCAGGATGTACTTGTCGAAGCCGTAAGCCTTGGAAAGCTCGTAAATCTTCTTGAGCTCGGACAGGCCCTCTTCGGCCTTTTTAATGCCTCCGAGGAATTTCCCGATCTTCGGGAGCGTCTCGGATGGCTTCCCCCTAATTTCGATGAGTTTCATCAGTTTCGTGATCTTGGACGATCCTATTCCGGTCTTTTTCAGTCCCCTTGTTATCTCATTCCTCGGCACTTTCTCAAGCTTGTCCAGAATCCTGAAGACATCAGCGGACGATTTCGGTGGTATTTTCACGAATTCCGTCAGGCCGTTGAGTATCTTCCTGTTGTTCAGCCTTACCTCGAATCTCTTGAAACCCAGCCGCTTCAAGGTCTCAACGGCCACTGCTATGCATTCGGCGTCCGCGTCCATTTCAGATGTCCCGACTACATCCGGATCCATCTGAAGGAACTCCCGCATTCTTCCTGCCTGCGGCCTGTCGTATCTCCATACCTTCCCTGCCTGATACTTCTTGAAGGGCTTCTGCATCTGGGGGTTGTTCGCAACGACCCTCGCCAATGGGACGGTCAGGTCGAACCTGAGGCCGAGCTCTCTATTTGACTTGTCCTTGAAGTAGTAGATTTCGTTCTTTATTTCCTCCCCTCCGCCTCCTTTTGCGGACAGCAGTTCCCACGATTCGAAGGCCGGTGTGTCCAGAGGCTCGAAACCGAAAGACTCGAAAACGCGCCTGGCTGTGTCAATTATATACTGGCGCCTGTTCATTTCCCGCGGCAAAAAGTCCCTTGTCCCCCTGGGAGGCTGCATCTTCGGCATTCAAACCACTTCTTTATATCTTTCCATTTGCTGTATAAAAAGTCTATCGAAGTCGTGTTTGTTGTTGGGGGAGCTGGTTAGCAAAGCCGGCGCGGTATCCATCAGTTCTTTGACGACGTATATCTGCGGTCTCCCTTCAACGAGTGCCGCTTGGTTCTCCTTATCTAAGGTTCGACCGCTGAACAATGTGTCCACTGCCAAATCACATTCCCCGCTTGAGAGGTACCCCTCCACGGAACCCTGTACAACTATCATATCGTAATCATCTGGTTCGAGACTCATGCGTCCACTAAGCTCTTTTGCCGCCAAATTAGGGTAATAGTCACTGACGACTACAGAAAGCTTATCCTTCTTGGACGTGAAGCCCTCCCTCCCGAGCTAGACTAACCTGCCCAGAATATCCTCAAAACCAAGCAATCGAGCCTCTTTTTCTAACGAACATATTCCTACGTCCCTTTCTCCGTTAGCGTAGCCATTAAACATTTCATCCATGTAAACGTCGTGTCCTGACAGACCGAAGTCGTACCTGATTCTTCCATCGCAAAGCCATCGTGGCACGTCCCTGGATCGCTGAATCCTGAATTTCACTCTGCCGCCAGGCAAATCAGTAGCCTGCACCATCGGGCCGTCAATGTCGATCTCCGCCCCGCGACTCCTCAGATACGTTTCAAAGAACTCCCCCAACTCACCATTTGCTACCCCGATGAACATACTCACCCATAACCTTCACATCCTCTGTAGTTCTTTTCAGGGTCAGGACCGGGGTTCGAACCCGGGCTGGGAGCTCCACAGGCCCCAATGCTGTCCGCTACACCATCCTGACCGCCTATCGTCAACAGAATCAGGTTTTTATCCAGACTGAATATTATCTCAATTTCAGAATCCTTTCCTAGACCGTAATTCCTTCTTATTTCTACAGGTAACAGAATTCTTCCCTTAGAATCAAGACGGATCTTTCTGGTGAAACAGATTGTTTTAGAATCAGAGCTAAGAAGATATCCAGCTTTCATTCTTCGTGTGAACCCGTTCACCCATTTTATTCACCGAATAGTAATATGAAGAGGGTGCATTTAAAGATTGTGTGGGAAAAACTTGCACTTAACTGATACTCCGTTGAACGTTTTTATTTTTCATGACAACTTGTTATTAAAATTGGGGTTCTGACACTCCAACTGCGCACTTATGAGTGTTGAATGCTTTGATTTGGTCTCTTTTATCTATTTTCTCAGAATATATTTAAACTACTTGAAAGTGACGACATATTTAAATATTTTTGCATCAATATTACATAATTGGCTTGCTAAAGTGCGCCTGTGTTAGAAAACATTTAAAAGCAAAAAGGTAATTAGTAAGCAGTAACAAATAAAGGATAGATATGTTAGGTTCACAAGAAGTATTGGACGGGTTGAAGAACATAGGGCTGAATCTCTACGAAAGAAAGGTTTATGTAGCGCTGCTTGCCAAGGGCGTCGCAACCGCCGGCGAGGTTTCTGAGATAGCGAAAGTTCCGAGATCAAGGTCTTACGATGTTCTCGAGTCTTTGGCAGATAAGGGGTTCGTGATTCCACAGTCTTCGAAACCGATGAAATACGTGGCTCTTGCGCCCAAGGATGCGCTTGACAGGGTCAAGGACAATCTTAAGAGAAAGCACGATGAAATGATAGAGAGAATGAACAAGATGAAAAAATCACCGATCGCCCAGGAGCTCGAAACCATATACAAGGAAGGATTCACCACGATACAGCCCTTCGATATTGTCGGAACCCTCAAGGGAAGAGACTCAATAAACC
>JAUXKD010000126.1 GCA_030624445.1 Candidatus Aenigmatarchaeota archaeon | reverse complement strand
TGTCAAAATATTCGGCCAGCCCTCCGCAAATGCCTGCTATCATCCTCTGTTTGGAAGAGCGGTAAAGTTTCTTTTTCATCCTGATTTACTCCTAAAAGGAATTATTCCTCTCTAAGGATATTTCCATCAATAGGTACGAAAAAAGCAATAAAAAGTTTCTAATCCCCAAATTTTATCCCTTGAGCTAAGGGAAGCTCTTTAGAGGAATAAAATTTGCTTTTTTATTAATTGCGATTTTCTCCAATTTTCTACTTTTATCGCCTGTAAAGAACATGCAAATGCACCTTCTCCTTTTTCAGCAAAAACCTTATATAGCACAGGAAAAATTTGATGTCAAAAGTTAAGAAAAGAAATAAATTTCAAAGACCATCTCTCTATGCTTTAAACTTTTTCCGCATAAGGTGCGTCCCACTGATAAGCTTGTTTTATCTTCAGTTTATTATCCTGTTATTCGTTTTATATCAGAAGAGGATTTAACTGTTAGGACAGAAAACAAGGTTGCTGGTGAGGTTAACCTTTGCTCTGATATGAGTTATTTCTTATCAAGGGGGAACAGGATAAAAGATGCCCTTCTTCAGACAGCACAGTAGGGGCAGTTTGGGTTCTTTTCTGTTTCGACGATATCGAACGTGAGATTTCGACTGTCGTATATCAGAAGGCGGTTTACAAGATTCTGCTCAACGCCCATAATGAATTTGATCACCTCAGTCGCCTGGAGAATACCGATCGTACCGGGGAGCACGCCTGGAATCGATATTATATCCGGCCTTTGAACATCTTGCCGTAGGATGCAAGCGAGGCAGGCGGTCCGGGGCGGATGGAAAAGACCAACGAGCCCCTCCCATCCCTGTACAGCACCATACACGTAAGGGATTTGCATCTTAATAGACTGTTCGTTCAGCATGAATCGGGATTCGATGTTGTCCAGGCCGTCCACGATAAGGTCACAGCCTCTCGTCAGTTCGCCAGCATTCTGGCTGTCAATAAACTCTTTTACCGTCGCGATCTCGACATGAGGGTTAAGCGAAGTAAGTCGCTTCTTCGCTTCTTCAACTTTGAACTTGCCAACTGACTCCTCGAAATAGAGTATTTGTCTGTTCAGGTCAGAGCGTTCCACCCTGTCCCCATCGCAAAGGCGAAGCTTGCCTACTCCAGCAGCTGTGAGGTAGAGAGCCGAAGCAGAGCCGAGTCCGCCTAAACCCATGATTAAAACCTTTGCCGATTTAAGCTTCTCTTGGTCCCAACCTCGCACGGTGACCTGTCTTAAGTAGCGCTTTTTTTCTAAATCTGAAAGCGTCATCTTTTCTCCTTTTAGAAAGCAGATTGCGGCAAGTTTTAATAAGTAAAGCACCGACCGATAAAATGAAATTCAGCAGTTTAACATGAACTACCCGCCTGATACAGGCGGCTGCAGCGTTATCCTTTGGCCATCTGAAGGGATAAAGTCCAAGCTTTTCACCTTGCCTTCAGTGTACACAAAGGCCACAAGTGCAGGATTTATGCCGAGATCGATTAATACTTCCTTTATGGTTTTCCCCGCATCTGTTTCTATGCGGCGGGTGTAATAATCGATGTCAGGCTTCAGCCTGTGCCGCAGCTCGCTTCCCGCTTTAAGGTATATAATCACGAGTTCAAATCTCCTTTTTCGTTACATAAATGTTAAAACGCCTTTGGCTTGTATTTTTCGCCCCGTACAGAAGGAATTCCTCCAGGAATCGGCTTGCCGAGAAAACCTAGCTTCTCCAGGTTATCAGCAGCAAAGATGAGTCCCAAGTCCTCCAGAACCTCGCGCGTCGGATTACCATTTTTATCCCAACCACGTGCCTCGTAATACTCATCTAACATCTGTTCAATCTGTTCTATGGTTACACCTTTTCCTTATCCAGCCCCGCTGGGAATATTGTCCTCCCTGTAGCGAGCAGGAGGATAGACGAACGCACGGCCGTTGTCTCGATTACGCTCGATATAATGACAGCGCGTCAGGTTCCAGATCATCTCTGATGTACGCAGGGCCTCGTCCACAGTAACTCCCCATCCGGTTATATGATTGAGCGATTCAACAATCTCCTCTGCTGTGACATCCACTTCTCCCCAGAAAAGTCGGCAAATACACCAGGTGTCGAAAAGGGGCCGGATGTGCTGCAGGTAGGCGACTATTTTCGCACGGCCCTCGACCGATTCTCTGCCCTCCGCAATGTCAACGGTGATGGTCCAGGAGCGGTTGTGATGGGCTCCGATGTCAGCCGTCATATAGGAAAGGAGCATCCCAGGTGACCAGCGGCCGTCGTAGCCGGACATCTCCTGCCCCTTAACCTGCATCGCGAATTTCTCGCTGCCATGCCCAATTTTTTCTGACGCCCGTTTGCTGCCGCCAGCAAACCACTCTCCTATTCCGCGCCTGCGGGCCACCATATCAAGGAAATGCTCAACATCATCCAGCGAACCCCACTTAAGTGTGTGCCCTTCAAGGTCCTTTTCGGTGATGAGCCCACGTTCAAAGCATTCCATGGCAAAGGCGGTAACTCCGCCACCGGACATCGTGTCCATCCCCAGGTTATCCATCATCCAATTGATATAGGCCACATGATTGATGTCTTTCATTCCTAGATTGGAGCCACAGGTGGCACTGGTT
>JAUXKD010000104.1 GCA_030624445.1 Candidatus Aenigmatarchaeota archaeon | reverse complement strand
CATATGCCCGGAATGCAGGCGAAAGGGGAAAATGACTGAGTACAAGTTCTCCGGGAAGGGCAAGGTGTATTCCTTCACTGTGATAAGAACGCCGCCCACAGGGTTCGAGCTTTTCATTCCATACATAGTTGCGATAGTCGAGCTCGAAGAGGGCGCAAGAGTGGTTTCCCAGGTGGTCGACTGCGGCCCGGAAGATGTAAGATTAGGAATGTCCGTGGAGTCCTGTTTCAGAAAAATACGAGAAGAGAACAAGTCGGGCCTTATTCTGTACGGATTCAAGTTCAGACCCGTGAAACAAACCAAAACAAATTAAAATAACCGTGCCAAAGTAAAGTAATGCGAACAGCATCGGATGGTTCATCCAAATTCGAAACAGAAGTCGACAAGCTCTACGACATTGAAATAGATGAAATTTTTCTTGAAGACGATCTGGAGGATAACGACATAGAAGAAGCGGAAAGACGTTCTGACGACGACGGTGACGACGAAGACGAGGAAGTGGAAGAATCGACTGGAGACTACAACAGGGAGTTCAGCCTTGTGCACCCCCAGCTCTACATGGACGAGAGGGAAAAACGTCTGGAACTGGAGTATTCCCGGAAAGACAATGAAGGGGGACCCAAGAGGTTCGACGAACTGAGAGAACGTATCTTCGAAGACGACGGCTTTGATCTGAAGCCCCTTTCCTTGCCGGACGAAGAAAACGTGGAGTACAGGGACGTCATAGTCCTGGCCTACTCAGACGTAATGAAGCCGGCGGGCGGCATGGAACCGCCGCAGACGGGTACGGATCTCCTTACCCTTGAGTATGAAACGCCCGAAATGATAAACGGCCAGAAAACTTATCAGAGAATAGTTTTCGAGGCGGACATCGACGGGGAAAGCATTTATGAGTTGACAATGAGAAAGCTCTGGGAAGCGGGTGTCGAGGTCTCGGCTTCCCACGATTACGAATTCGACAGCACGATTTTCACATCTTTAAACCGGAAAAAAGAGGGAACGGACGGGAATTTCAACGAGTTCTACCTGAATGGCGAGATAGGGGGTAACGCTGTGGATAAGGAACTGCTGAAGAAAGGCGATCTGATAGAATGGAGATACGCTGAGGAGAGCGACGGCACATGCGGGGGCGTTCCCGACTACCATGCAATCAAAAACATGCTGCATCAATACTCGGGTGTGGGCAATCCTTACGGCACCTTTCAGAATTCCCCTCAACATTATTTCCCGCTCGCCGCGTAAAAGAATTTCTTGTGTTGATGTATCCGCAATTAAAATTTCAGCACGCTGTCCAGGATGCTGGAGAACGGGAAATCGAAGTCTATCTTCTCCTGCGCACTTTTTATCATGGGTGCATTCTTGAGCAGTCTTGCTACGTCTTCCCCTTCAGCATCTTTGTACAGCTCCCTGAACGCAAGCCCGGCCTTCATGTCAGTGAGCAGAATCTTCTCCCAGCCGTCCTGATATTCTGACAGCGTCCTTTCACTGAAATCGCCCCTTTCAACGGCCTTGGTTATCACGTCCGAGGCAACCCTCGCGGAAAGAAGGCCGTACGTTATCCCGCCCCCCGACCACGGCTTGGTCTGGCATGCCGAGTCCCCCACCAGCAGAATCCTTTCAGCGAAGGTCTTGACCAGGCCTATCGGTATCGGGGCGGCTTTCCTCTCTGTCTTCTTGTTCTTCAGCCCGAAAAACCTCTCCAGAAGCGAAAGACTCACGCCCTTTCCCATGGCCCCGTACTCCCTCTGCGCTCCCCTCGGTATCTTCCAGAAGAAGCCGTCTTTGATCAGCTTCTTGTCAAACCACACTTCAACATGATCGGAATGATCCTCCGTGTCTTCAACCGCTATTACGCCGTTTGTTATCTCGGGCGGTGATGAACCGATGCTCCTTGCAACGACGGATCCCGCCCCGTCGCATCCGGCCCCCATTCTGGACTCGTGACACCCACCGGCTGTTTTCACTTCCACTCTGTCCCCCAGAACGGATACCCTCTTCACCCCTTCCCCGAACTTGATTTCGCACCCGGATGATTGCGCGTGTTCAGCGAGCTTTTTGTCCAGAAGGTCCCTGTCTACCACATACGCGGCCGTGCCCTTTTTTCCGAATTCGATATCGTTCCCCATCACGTGTATTTTCGCCCCCCTGACCGTGTGCTGTATCACGCCCCGGCAGTTCACTACGGCCGGCGGGAGAATCCGCTTGAGTCTCCCGGAGACCAGACCCGAACACGCCTTGTTCCCCGCCTCCCTGTGCTCCTCGATGACGATGACCTTCATGTGCGCGGAAGAAATAGATGCAAGGTAGGAACCTACCGGCCCTGCCCCTAAGACGATCAGATCGTGCATATCAATTAATAAAATGCAGCATTAAAATAGAAGAAAGACACCATCAAAAACACGCCGCAATTTAAGTGACCATGAAAATGATTGTTATGAAAGAAGGACACAGCATCAAGGCTTTTGGACTGAGCTTTGATTACAGGCTGCTTGCTCTTGTGCCGATACTCTTCCTGCTGATTTCAGTGGCCCTGCTTGTGAACCAGTACAATACCACGGGGGAATGGTTCATAAGGAGCATAGAACTGAAGGGAGGGACGCTGCTCACGATAAAAACCGACAAGGCTGTGGATGTGCCCGGCCTGGAATCCATGCTTTACAGGGATTTCGGCTCTGTCAGCGTGAGGGGAATGAGAGGATTAGGCGGACAGGGAGCATCCATAGAAATGGACGCAAGCGTAAACTATACTGAGGTCATTGAGAAGCTGGAGAACAGCGGAATCAGTGTGATCGATTTCTCCGTCGAAAACATCGGATCTTCCCTGGGAGAGATGTTCTGGTCCCAGGCGCAGACCGGCATAATCATAGCATTCATCCTGATGGGGGCGATAGCATTCATAGT
>JAUXKD010000045.1 GCA_030624445.1 Candidatus Aenigmatarchaeota archaeon | reverse complement strand
TCCCTCACGAGCTTCGCTACCCTCAGCCTCTGCTCGACATCAAGGAAAGCCGTTGGCTCGTCCAGCAGCAGTATATCGAATTCTTTCCCGAGTGTGGAAGCTATCAGGACGGCCTGGAGTTCGCCTCCGGAAAGGCTTCCCATTTTCCTTTCCATAAGCTTTTCCAGTTCCAGGAGGAAGATGATCCTCTTGCTCCTCTGAGAGGAGACCTTTTCCATCTCCCTCGTTAGATACTCCCTCACGGTCGAGCCGGAGTCTTCCTCGCTGAGCTCCACCTTCTGCGGCTTGTAGGCGAGCTTGAGGTTCCCCGGCTTCTTCCCCTCGTCCGGTTCGACGCTGCCCGTTAGCATCCTTATGAACGTGGTCTTGCCGGTGGCGTTAGGCCCTAGGATGCCGACGATTTCGCCCCTGTAGAGGGTGCCCCCTTCCGACGCCATTGAGAACTGCCCGAACGTCTTTTTGAAGGCGGGAAATGACATGAACGGTTTTGTTTTCATGGACGAGGACGCGCTCCTGCTGAAAGATATGACCTCTTCCCTGAACCGCACGTTCTCCTCCTTTATGTACCCCTCGAGATATGTGTTAATGCCTGTCCTTACCCCGTGTGGCTTCGATATGACGCCGAAGCATGCGGGCTTTCCGTACAGGATGTGCACCTGGTCCGCAAGGTAGTCCGCCACCGCCAGGTCGTGCTCCACAACCATGACCATGGACTTTTCGGCCAGGCTCCTTATTTCCATAGCGATCCTGAGCCTCTGCTCGACATCCAGATAAGAGCTCGGCTCGTCGAAAAAATAGAGTCCGGCCTCTTTGAGCAGGGCGGCCGCCACGGCCAGCAGCTGAAGCTCGCCGCCTGAAAGGTTCTTTACATCCTTATCGAGCAGCGACTCCAGACCGAGCCTCTTCTTCACTTCCGCCAGCCTTTTCCCGTCGTCGATTTTTTCGAGCAGCTTCACAACCTTGCCTTTCCATATCTTTGGTATCGAGCCGACATTCTGCGGCTTGTAGGACACTTTCACCCCGCCGTCCCTCAGGCTGGTAAGATATCCCTGCAGTTCGCTTCCCTTGAACATATCTATCAAATCCTTCCAGGCGGCGCCCTTGTCGAATACTCCCATGTTGGGCCTGAGATCGCCGGAAAGTATCTTTATGGCGGTGGATTTCCCCACCCCGTTCTGGCCTATGAGCCCCACCACCATTTTGTGCCTGGGAATCGGCAGCCTGTACAGTGCGAACTGGTTCTGCCCGTATCTGTGCACAGGTGTTACGCGCAGCTCCGATGGAAGGTTTATGATGGATATGGCCTTGGTGGGGCACTTGTGGGAGCATATTCCGCAGCCTATGCACAGCGACTCGTCTATGAGAGGCTTGTTATCGGAGCTTATGGTCACGCATTCCTCGCCCGACCTGTTCAGAGGGCACACCCTCTTGCAGAGGTGCCTGCACACGTCGGGTCTGCACACTTCCCTGTCTATCACCGCTATCCTTTTCGTCATGGTTCACGCACCCGCTATCTCGACATTCTTGCCGTAAAGCATCTTTACCGTCTCCCTGAGGTCCCTGGCATTTATGCGCCTGAGATGGCTCTTCCTGACCATCACCTTCAGCGCTTCCTTCCCTTCCCTGTACAGAACGTTCACGCCGGCAACGGGGACGGGTCGGAGCATCTTCTCAATGAACTCCTTCACGTCACCGGCCTCTTCGACTATGCTCACGCGCTTTCCAAGTTCCCTCTCCAGTTTTTTCGCCACTATCCCACTTCTTCCGATAAATTTTGCCGTTTCCCCCTCTTCGCAGATTATCACAAGAAGGTCGTCCGATTCCACGGCCTTCTTGAGCGTTACGTCCTTAAGCGACCTGACCTTTCCCGACAGCTCCAAGAGAATCCGGGACACCTTCAGATCGGTATCGCTGATCAGACCCGCTTCCACCCTTTCCCTGCACGTCCTGCAGAGCATTCCCGATTTCAGGCACACGCTGCACAGCGGAGACTTCATAGTAAACACTTTTGTCCTAAATTTAAATGTGGAATCCGTTTGATTCCCGCCTTTTTTAAAACCAACCCAAGTCCCAATTTATATACCCCCTTCCAAAAAGATAATATGGCAAAAAAATGGGACGACAGCGCCAGAAAATACATGACGGACTCGGTGAAAGACGTCAGGTCGATCACGTTCTGGGAATCCGTCAAGAAAAGCTTCAGATTCTGCGTGGAACCGAAAAGATTCCTGCCATTCCTCGTTTTGGATCTGGCAGCGGTAACAGCAGTCTTGCTGTTTGTACTCAATGTCGACCTGACCTCTTCGATTGTGGCCGGTTCGGCGTGGACCGCCCAGGATTTCCTTTTGCTGGGAGAAATCGGCACGGTCATGATCCTCTGGATATTTGCCAGCATATTTGTAGCAGGGGCATTGATCCACCAGAGCTGGAAGCCCAAGGAGTTCAGGCAGAGCTGGTCCGCCTCCCTCAAGAGATACCCTTCCATGCTTCTTGTCGCATTCTTGGCCGGCCTCATAGCGTTCCTCGCCTCTTTCGTGCCTGTTATAGGATCGGTACTTTCGTTCGTGTTTTCGATAGCCTTCCTTTTCATATACCAGTTCGTGATGGTGGGGGGCAAGGGCTTCTACGGCGCGCTTGAAGGCAGCGCAAAGACGTTCAGGAACAAATCGATGAGCGTTTTCGTTACGTGGCTGCTGAGCGGCATCTTCACTATGATAATAATCCTGGTGTTCGCCCTGCCGGCCATTGCATTGTTTGCTTACTCTATAGCGCAGTACGGCGCTGAGATGGCGCTTGTATACATGATGGTTTACAACGACAGGATACTGATTTACCTTCTGGGAGGCATACTCCTGCTGGGCTTGGCTCTTTCAAAGACCTTCGGCATAAAGTTCCTGACCGAGATCTATCTGCAGATGAACAAGAAGAAGTTCTTTGTCTTCTGAGATTTTTTCTGACCGAAACCTAACTTTTATATCAACACCTGAAGAATAAACTATGTTGCTGGGCTTGGTAGGTCTTCCCAACAGCGGGAAATCCACGATGCTGAAGGCGCTGACGCTGGCAGACGTGCAGATAGCGAATTACCCGTTCACGACGATAGAGGCCAACCAGGCCGTCGGGTACGTCATCACCGGGTGCGCCTGCAGGAGGCTGGACGTCACCTGCAACCCCCAGAATTCGAAGTGCGTGGGTGGCAGTAGATGGATTCCCGTGAAGCTGCTGGACGTTGCGGGCCTGGTCCCGGGGGCCCATGAGGGAAAGGGGCTTGGAAACCAGTTTCTGGACGACCTGAGGCAGGCGTCCGGCCTTATCCACGTTCTGGACAGCTCGGGACTCACTGATTCCGAGGGCAAGCAGAGGCCGGCCGACAACCCGTGGAACCCCGAAGATAACATAGAGGTTCTCGAGAACGAGATAGACGAGTGGCTCTTCGGCATAATACAGAAGAACGTGGAAAAGCTCGGGAAGCTGGCGGAGCTTAAGAAGGTGCCGGTGGAGAGGCTACTTGCGGAAAAGCTTTCCGGGCTCGGCATAACCGAGGACGACATTAAGAGCGCCTTGAAAAAGGCGGCCCTTGAGAGCAGGGAGTTCTCGACCATACTGAGAATGGAATCGAAGCCCATCCTGATAGCCGCCAACAAGGCGGACCTGCCCTCGTCCGAAAGAAACCTCGGGAAGCTGAAGGAGAAGCACGAGCACGTGATACCGACTTCGGCCGAGTCGGAGCTCGCCCTCAGGGAGGCTGCGGAGCATGGCCTGATTGAATACGCCCCGGGGGATTCAGAATTCAGGATAGTTTCAGACGAACTCAACGAAAAACAGGAAAAGGCCCTGGATTTCATCAGGAAGAGCGTCCTGAAGAAGCTCGGCTCGACCGGAGTACAGCGTGCGCTAAATTCCCTGGTTTTCGACAGGCTCGAATACATCGTCGTATATCCGGTCGCCAGCATCGGCAGGCTGAGCGACACCAAAGGCAACGTCCTGCCGGACGCCCATCTGGTGAGGAAGGGGACGACTCTCAGGGAACTGGCAGGGAAGGTGCACTCGGTCATGGCGGACAAGTTCATCGGCGGGCTTGACCTTGGGAAGAAGAAGGTCGGCGCCGAATACAAGCTCAAGGACGGGGACGTAATAGAGGTCCTGTTTTCCAGGTGATTTATGCTATACTTAGTGGGTCTCGGCATTGGGGATGAAGACGACATCTCCGTTAAGGGGCTGAAAGCCTGCGAAAGTTCGGATCAGGTTTTCGCCGAACTTTACACAGCCATGTGGCAGGGAAGCCTGTCCAGGCTTGAGAAGGCCATAGGGAAGAAGATCAGCGTTCTTGAGAGGAAAGACCTCGAGGAAGGGTCCGCCCGTTTTGTAAAGAAGGCCAGGAAGGGCGATATAACCCTGTTGGTCCCGGGGGATCCAATGACGGCCACTACTCACATAAACGTCCTCATGGAGGCGAAAAAGAGTGGCATACCTTTCAGGATTATCCATTCATCATCAATTCTGACGGCCATTGCCGAGACCGGCCTGAACTTGTATAATTTCGGAAAAACCGCGACCGTCGTAAGGCCTGAGAAGGGCTATGCACCGACGTCCTTCTACGACGCAGGGTTCCTGAACAAGGGGCAGGGAATGCACACGCTCTTCCTGCTCGACGTGGACATGGACACGGGCGAAGCCCTGCGGGTCCTCCTGGACATAGAGAAGAAAAAGAAAGGGAAGCTCCTGGACCCCGGTACGAAGGTTGTGGCAGCCTCCAAGCTAGGCCTGGAGAAAGGCCATGTCGAATACGACAAAGTGGAAAGCCTGATCAAGAAGCCGCTGAAGCCGCCCGCTGTGCTGATTATTCCCGGAAAGCTGCATTTCGTGGAACTCGAATGGCTGGATTCGTTGTGAGCGGATGCATAGTCTGTTGTCGTTTCTTCCCCTTCAATACAGGGAAAAGCTTATAAATAAAGATTCTTATTAAGTAGTAGTAAAAAATATCTAAAAAGAGACCTATTTCGGTCTTAAAACCGGCAACATAAGACCAACAGAAAGCTTTATAAAGGGGTAAATTAACTACTATATAGTTAAAAAAGGTGATAAAAGTGACAGGAATTACGTATGACAGGATGGAAGATGGTGTTTCTTCTTATTCGGATCAGTCCTTGATAGCTTTGGGTGGAAACAACCAAAAGGTTTACATAACTCCGGGACAGCAGGATTACGTCATTAAAGAATTAGAACAGGAATTCCATGGTGACAGCCCTCATAAACACTGGAAAGGAGAAAAAAGGGCCGATGCCGCTGTCGAAGCTTTCACAGTATTCTCTCATCTGTTCCCTGAGACCAAGAAGATAGGATCTTCTA
>JAUXKD010000076.1 GCA_030624445.1 Candidatus Aenigmatarchaeota archaeon | reverse complement strand
GTTCTGTGCCGCGATAGAAGGCAGCGCGAGCCCTGTGCCGCCCTGCAACGAGAAAATTGAGATGCAGTCCACCCCCGTGCAGATGGCGAAAGGGTTGAACAGCCTGGTTACTATGGTGCTCGATACGCCAGCCAGGATGAAGAGGCTCACACCGGAACCGAATCCCCACTTGGTTATGATCTCATCCATGAAAATTATCAGTATGCCTCCGGCCGCTACCTGGAGAATGACCGCGGCGGCAATGGGAATGAAACCGAACACGATTCCGCTGGCGGCCGGGATCGCGCCGAAGAGCACGTATATAATTCCCTCGATGAAGCAGAGGGCTATGGCCAGTATCTTCTGGGTTCCCTGGAAAAGCGCCTTTCCCCTGTCGGTCGTCATGTCCCAGGTCAATATCCGTGAACCGACGAGAAGCTGCAGGATGATGGACGCCACGACTATGGGACCGATACCGAGGGTCGTGAGCGAGCCGAACTTGGACGCCAGCAGCAGCTCGAACATCTTGAGCTGCTGTACACCTTCCAGCCTCAGGCCCCAGACCATTATGTTCGACATCAGGAAGAAAATGAGAAGCACCACTCCCGTGTATTTCAGCTTATCCCTGAAGCTGAGCTTCTTTATCGGTTCCCTGATGGAGGGGAGGTTTTCCAAAACCCTCAGGTAAGAATCTTCAAGTCCCATGTCAATCCCTTACAACCTGTTTTCTGGATTTCTATATATTTTGATTCTATTTATATAAAATTCGCGGGTCAGGGTAGAGATTCGGAACGAAATCATGTCCCTTCCCGGGCAGGTCCGACCGCCTTGCCCCCGGCCTTCTCTATCTTCTCTCTGGCCGTTGCGGAAAAATGATCGGCCTTCACTTCGAGAGGGGTCTTCATTTCGCCGGAACCCAGCACCCTGTCGTAGCCCATCGCGGCCAGGTCGATCTTCTTGTCGGAGCCTGCGAACTTCACCAGTTCCCTGAGGTTGATCGCCCTTAGCTTCTTCTTCGTCTTTGACTTGAAGCCCTTCTTTCCCATGTACTTTGGCATGTACTTGAGAAGGAACGTCTTCCTGTGCTTCTCGCCGCCGGCCATACCGGCTCCGCCCCTGCTTCCCTTGCCCCTGTGCTTCTTCTGGCTGCCGTAACCGTGTGTCCTGTTTCCCCTTTCCTTCACTACCTTTTTTCTTCTTTTAGCGGCCATTATATCATCCTCTCCAGCAGGTCGTTTATATTTTCACCCCTGTATCCGAGGTCTCCCCAGGATAATGCAGCCTGATGGATTTGAGCCCCTTAGATGGCGGCGACAGCCTGAAGACTGCCCTTAAGCCGGAATCTCCCAGGGTCCCGCTCTTGAATGCCTTCTCGGCGATCGCCTTCGCCTTCTTTGGCTCTGGCCTGCCTGCATCACTGGTGCGTCCTCTTTTTTCAATCATCTTTGTCAGCGTTCCCTTGTCCACTTCCCCCCACGTCAGGTGACTGTCCGCCTTATTGAGCATCCCGGTGTGGGTGGGGTCCGCCGGGACAACCGTGCAGTTGTTGACCCTTCTGAGACCGATCCTGTTCATGGTGTCTTCCAGTTCAATGACTGTCTTTACCGAGCCCCTTATCCTGATGACGGCGTAAAGCGTGTCTTTCTTCTCTTCCATCAAAGAGCACCCTTCCCCCTGTTGAGATTCTTCAGTGCGTCGAAAACAGACAAAGCGAGGTTGTTCCTGGTGGACGTCTTTCCCTGGGTCTTCACCCAGACGTCGTCGATGCCCGCAAGCTTTAGGATCTTCCTGGTCTCCTCGCTCGCGACCTTGCCCACTCCCTTGGGAGCGGGAATAAGCGTAACGCTGACGGAGCCGGACCTTCCGCCGACCTTGAATGGTATGCTGTGCCCTCCGTCGCAGCCGCACTCCCAGGAGCCGCATCCTCCTCTCACCCTTATGACGTTGAGCTTCGCGTTCTTCATGGACTTCTCTATGGCCGACCTGTGTTCCTTCGATGAGGCCGCGCCGATACCGACTATGCCTGCCCCGTTTCCAACCACGGAAAGTGCTGTAAGCTTGAACCTTCTCCCTGATTTGTGCATCCTCGACGTCATCTTTGTGGCCGTCCTCCTGATTCCTCCGCCCTTCCCGGGAGAGCCGCCTATGTAAATGATCTCATGCATCATGTCAGGGAGCATCGCACTGACTATCTCCGATTCCAGTATGAGTTCTCCCTTCTCAAGCACCTCTTCCAGGTTCTTGTACTTGCCCGCCAGGACGTCGCTTCCAAGCTTGGTCTTCGGAAGCCAGGCTTCAGCCCCGTCCAGGGATTCCCTGCCTCTTCCCCTGAATCCAACGCCCGATTCCGCGGGCTGTTCTTTCTCCTTATCGGTGGTTTGTTCTTTCTCCTTGTCAGCGGGTGCCTCTTTCACCGCAGCTTTTTCTTTTTTCTGTTCCTCAGCTCCTGGTTTGTCTTCCTTTTCCGCGGCCGGCTTTTCCACTGCCTTTTTCTTTGTTTTTTCCTCTACGTTTTTCTCTGTTTTTTCCTCTGTCTTTTTCTCTTCCGCTTTTTTCTCATCCGCCTTTTCCTTCGTCATTTGTATCTCCTTCTTCGTTCTATCCTTTCAAACCTCGCAAGGACCTCGCGGGCTTTTGAATATTGTTGTACATATATATTTATAATGTTTTTCCAGATTCTCTCCGATATCTCGAAATGAGCCGAGAGCAGGGCTTCCCTGAGGAGGAACAGGTCGGTGGCCTTGTCCTCCACCTTTTCCGAAACCTTACCGAGGCCGAAATCGATGATGTGAAGGACGTCGCCCTTCAGAATCATGTTGGATGTGGTGATGTCGCCGTGGATTATATTGGACGAATGCAGTGCGGCGGCAATCCCGCCGATTTTCTCCGCCATTCTGTCCTGCTCCTTCCTGCCCATGCCGTTCAGGACGTCCTTGAGCCTTCTCCCGTTCACGTAATCCATCCTTATAAGATACGTGTCGGCCACCGTGGCCGCGGGTACGGGTACCCCGGCCCTCCTGGCCCTGTCCAGGAGCCTGACCTCTCTTTTCGTCCTCTGTTTCCTTATCGTCTCGTCCAGCTGGGGTATCCTGTATCCCTTCTTTACCCTTTCCTTGACCAGCGTGTCCTCACCGTCGAGGTAAAGGACCGCCTCCGACCCTCTCTGGATGATCCTGCCACGTGACATGCACTTTATTTCGGGAGCATTTTTAAAAAACCCCGTTCGGGAACATCGTCCAGATGGCGGGACGCCCTGGAATCCGAGTTAAGAATAAAAAATTAACCACTGTTAAATCATAAAGAGGCGATCTCCATGAGAGGCAAGGTTGTTTATACACCAATGGCAGTGTTGCTGGTTTTTTTAGCGTTCGCTGCGTCAACCGCAGGCGCCGGCGGTGAGGCGTGTTCAACGCGCGTATCGCTCACGCCCACGCTCCTAAATGCGCTTCCCTACAAGATGATCACGGGGACGATAGACATAGGCTCCGAGTTCCCTGACACGTTCGAGGTATCCATTGAAGGCGTTCCCGAGGGGTGGATTGATTACCCCCGGGACGTGTACGTGGATTGCGAAGAGACCGTCAACTTCATGATAAGCCCCAGGAAAAGCGGAAACTATGATCTTTCGATCAGGGTGTCGGGCGGCGGGAAGACGTTCGACCTCGAGGAGAGGTTGTGGGTCGGCAGGATGCCCACCTACGAGCCCGGTGAAAAGGATACGGCCGGAACGTCCGGCGGGCTCACCGGCATGTTCGTCCTGGGCGACATCGACACCGCGCCTCTGCTGTCGGCAGG
>JAUXKD010000042.1 GCA_030624445.1 Candidatus Aenigmatarchaeota archaeon | reverse complement strand
GGATAAAAGAGTAGATCCTTACGAAATCGAAGTCAAAAGAAAGGACGGGAGCGTTATATCCGCAGAGCTTCAGGGAACACCTATTAAAAGGGAAGGGAAAATAATCGGGGTTCTGGCGATCGCGAGAGACCTTTCAGAACGCAGAAGGGCGGAAAGGGAAATCATGGAGAGGGAGGAGAAGTTCAGGTCCATTTTTCAAGGGGCCAACGACCTGATCATATACGTCAATAAGTACGGAAAAATACTCGATGCGAATAAAAAGACGGAGGAGTTACTTGGCTACAAGCAGGATGAAGTAATAGGAAAGAACTTCGCCAGAACCGGTGTTTTTCAGTTGAGGGATTTACCAAAAATCATTGGACTTTTTAGGCGAGCGATGAGAGAGAAAAAAGTTCTCGGAGGCGGGTCTAAGCATGTCTTCGAACTGGCATTCAAACACAAAAACGGAAAAAAAGTCCCTGTTGAAATAAGCACAAGCCTGATCAAAAGGAACGGTAAAACAGAAGGCTTCCTGAGCATAATCAGAGACCTTACCGAGCGGAAGAAATCGGAAAAGGAAATCAGGGAGAGGGCGGAGAAGTTCAGAACTCTGGTTGAGAATATACCGCAAAAGATATTTATGAAGGACAGGAATTCGGTTTATATTTCTTGCAACGAGAAGTATGCCCGGGATTTGAAAATCAAGCCTGAAGAGATTGCCGGCTTGACAGACTATGTTTTCTATCACAGGTAATTGGCAAAAAAATACAGAACGGACGATATAAGGTTTTTGAAGTCCGGGAAGATAGAAGACATAGATGAGGATTACATCCAGGATGGAAAAAAAGCGTTTGTGCACACAATCAAAACACCGGTCAGAGGCGAAAAGGGCGTTGTTGTCGGCATACTGGGAATCTTCTGGGATATAACAGAACGGAAGAAGATGGAGGAGAAGCTCCAGAAAAGTGAGGCCAGTCTCGCCGAGGCCCAACAGATTAGCCATATAGGAAACTGGGATTTGGACATCGTTACCAACAAGTTGAGATGGTCCGACGAAATATACCGCATCTTCGGCCTCACTCCGCATCAGTTCGGGGCCACGTATGATGCTTTCTTAAAGAGCGTTCACCCGGATGACAGAGATCTCGTTGAAGAATCTGTCAATGAGGCTTTGAATAAGAGAAAACTCCACTCTATCGACTACCGAATAGTTTTGCCGAACGGCTCTGAACGCACCGTTCACGAGGGGGCCAAGGTTTTTTACGATAAAACAGGCAAACCCATCAGAATGGTGGGAGTGATACAGGATATCACCGAGCGCAAGAGAGCTGAAGACGAACTCAAGAAATCGAAAAATGAACTGCAATCAAAGTTCAATGATCTGGAAAGATTCAGCAGGCTGAGTGTTGGAAGGGAACTCAGGATGGTCGATCTGAAGAAAAGTTTAAAAATACTGGAGAATAAACTGAAAAAACACGGAATTAATGCGGGTGATGAAGAATGAACTTATACGCGTTTTTACCGCTTGTAGCCCTTTGTGCAAACGTAATACTTGGGTCTTATATTCTTTACAGGAATCCCAAGAATAAGTCGAACATACTCTACAGCTTATTCGCATTCATGATGGCGGTGTGGGCTTTTGGGACTTTTCTCGTTTTCACATCCACGACGGCTGAAGCGGCTTTTCAGTCGAACAAAATATTGGAATTGGGTTCCTCGATTTTTCCTGCCCCTTTACTCCATTTCTTTCTGGTCTTTACAAAAAATAAATTGGCCTCAAAAAAAATATACTATATACCTTTGTATCTGCCCGCCTTGTTTTTTGTTTTTGTGAACCTAACAACAAATCTGGTAACAGTGGGCATGAAAGCATCCTGGTGGGGCTATAGCCCTGTAAGTGGAATTTTGTCCATTCCGTTTACATTTTATGTCATTGGATATTTCGTTGCTGGTGTTTTCTTTTGCTACAGATTCTATTCAAGAACTCCCTCGGGAAAGGAAAAAATCCAGGCAAAGTTTCTCTTAACTGCAATAATCATCCCCCTTCTGGGCGGAGTCGTAACAGAGGTTATCCCTCCACTTGTCGGATTTGAGATGGTCCCGCTTTCAACCTTGTTTATAACAGTCTCGGTACTGATCATCGCATATACCATAATTAAGTACAGGCTGATGACTCCTGTTTCTTCCAGTATTCAGAGGGAATTGACTGCAACCTTTTTATCGCTTATAATGCTTGTCGGTATATTCATCTCACTTTCAGCCACTTTTATTACGAAGGATATCGTAGAATTGCAAATTAAGAACGGATTGGAATCCGTAGCACATTCAAGGGCAAACCACGTTGAAGATTTTTTCGGGGAACATAGAGAATCCATCGGGATTATGTTATCATCAAATCCTATAAAGGACTTCTTGAGCACAAGCAGAGATGATCCGGAATATGACAGTAAGTTAGAGAATGCGAAGGAAAGAATTATCGAAGTGATTGAATTTGAAAAAGATATTCTTAGGGTGTCGTTAATCGACAGGACCGGTATTGTTGTTCTTTCTTCGGATGAAAGCAGCATACACATGGAAGAATCAGAAGTGTTGTCCGCGCTGAAGGAAAAAAACGTTTCCTTTAAAGATGCGCATTGGTGTGGTGGCTTCAATGTAGCTTGTGTTGATTTTGCTTTGCCAATTTTTGATGGAAACGGGCAGTTGTTGGGCGGAGTGATCTTCGATATGGGTTTAAACAGTTTGTATGATATAACAACGGACAGAACCGGTTTGGGGGAGTCTGGTGAGATTTACATAGTAAACAAAGATGGTTACATGATAACTCCTTCAAGGTTCAGGGAAGACACTTTTCTCAAACAGAAGGCCGATACGCAAAATGTAAAAAACTGTTTCAGCATGCGTGAAGACCTGAGAGAACATGCCGGGCACGAGTCAATAACGGTGTTCCCGGATTATAGGGGGGTTAACGTTTTAGGGACGCATGTTTATATGCCGGAAATGGAATGGTGCCTCTTGGCGGAAACAGATGAAAATGAAGCCTTCGCTCCGCTCCTCAACTTGCAAAATTCCATGATATCGATTATCGTTATCGTTGCAATTCTCGGCACAATCTTTTCCTTTGCATTTTCAAGATCGTTAACAAAACCACTCGTAAGATTAAGGGACACTGCCAAAGAAATCGGCAGAGGCAAGTTGTATACGAAAATAGAAGTCGGATCAAGGGATGAAATCGGACAGCTCGCTTCTGCTTTCAGTCAGATGACCAAGGATCTGAAAAAATCTCAGGAAAAGATAAGAATGCATGCAGAAGAGCTGGAACGGAATGTCAAGGAAAGGACAAAGGAACTGGACAAAAAGGTCAAGGAACTGACAGTCACGAAAACCGCTGTCCTGAACATGATGGAAGACACGGACCAGACGAACAAGGAGCTTATGCGCACGCAGGACGAGTTGAGGAAAAGCCTGAAAGAACTCAAAGAGATGGATATAAAGAAGAACCAGTTCATATCGATAGCGGCGCATGAACTGAAGACCCCCTTAACTTCCATTCACGGCTTTTCACAGCTATTGCAGGACAGGAAGGTTGCGAACAACTTCACGAAGAGGAACAAATACCTGAAGATAATGGACCATGAAACAAAAAGGCTCGCCAAGCTTGTTTCTGACATGCTCGACCTTTCCAGGATAGACCTCGGGATGCTGAAGCCCGATTTAGGGGAGGTCGATATTAAAGAACTGATGAAAAGCGTGAGAAGGGAAATGGACGTGGCGATAAAGGAGAAGGGCCTGGAATCGGAATATGATTTCAACAAAGGATTACCGAGAATCACAACGGACAGGGAGAAGCTGACAGAGATAATGATAAACCTCATAAGCAACGCCGTGAAGTACACACAAAAAGGCAAAATAACAGTGAAGGCGTTCAGGGAGAACGAAGATGTACTTATCGTAGTGAAGGACACGGGAATAGGTATAGCAGAGGAACAGCAGGAGAAGATATTCGGAAGGTTCTATCAGGTGGACTCGTCATATACGAGGAAGGCGGGCGGTACAGGTCTTGGACTGTCCCTGTGCAAGGAATTCCTGTACGTACTCGGCGGTAAGATATGGGTAAAAAGCGAACCGGGAAAAGGAAGCGAGTTCCATTTCACATTGCCCATAAAAGGCGTTACAAAAGTGCGTGCCCATGAAGAGGAAATAAGGGCTAAAGAGGCTCTTAAAAAATCAGAAGAACTGAGAAAAAGGAGTGAAAAGCTGTTCTGAAGAACCTATCCGATCATTTTCTTTACCCTTTTTTTCAAGTCGTCGTTATAAAATGGATTCGTGATGTAATCCAGAACTTTCATTTCAGTCAGTGTGTTTTTGCCGGTTTCTGAGAATTTCGCCACGGTAAGAAATGCTACCTTTAAATCCTTTGTTTTTGGATTTGCCTTTATCTTCTCGCAGACCTCTCTCCCGCTCATTCCCGGCATCATCATGTCAAGAATAATAAGGTCAGGTTTCTCCGCCTTCAGTTTCTCAAGGCATTCCTCCCCGCTCATGGCTGTGATTACTTCGTAGTTCTCCTCTTCCATAACGGCACTTACAAGTTCAATCAGGCTTTCCTCGTCATCCACGACCATTATCTTTTTCTTGCCCATATTAAGTATTCACCTTTTCACCTTTATTATTGTTACCCGTTTCATACTGCCGTCACGTCGATCTTCTTGTCTGCGAACAGCCCAAGATCCTTTGTGAGCATGTCTATTTCATCTATCGGGATGCTTTCCCCCCTGTTGATTATGAACAGCTTCTTTATTTTCTCCTCTTTATTTTTTGAAACAAGCTTGTTTGTGAACTTGGTAATGGAATAGATTTGGTGGTACAAGAGCAAGGCGGAAACGGTGTCCAAAATAACAGCATTGCAGTTATTTTCATCTATAGCTTTCGTTATCGCGTTTCCGATCCCTTCCAGATCCGTTGGCTCGGAAACGAAAATGCAGTTCTGAACGGCTTCCGGAGTTCCATAGTGAGAGCTAAGAACATCGACGAAGAAAAAAACATCAGCGTTCATTACACTGTTTTTAAAGTCGTCCATCACGTCGGCATAAGGCCTGCTGAGACACACGTAACATGCCTTGGACCCTGTTTTCTCAAGGAATTCTGCCATTTCCTTTACTTTCTCCTTGTACACCTGCTCCTCCAAAAGTATAAGGAGGAATTTGTTCTTTCGGATTTCCTCTGACAGATCCGCGGTCATAAATATCTATACATTAGAACTCTTTATAAACAAATTGATAAATACAAAATGTTTAAACATATCATGACATTAATAATTATATTAACATTATTATTCTATATAATTGATTTTTAGTTTAAACAAAAATATAAAATATATAAATAAACATGAAAACTATTAAAACATCTGAATGCCTCCGGATAGATGTTAACTGCAGAAAATTGGAATT
>JAUXKD010000027.1 GCA_030624445.1 Candidatus Aenigmatarchaeota archaeon | reverse complement strand
TGAGACAACTATTCCCATATTGTTGTTCGAGATCACGTTGTTCATTATGTTTATGAATTCGGATCTTAGAATAGTTAGTTTCCCAAGATTCGTTACATTAGGCACAACAAGATTCTGCGACTCGATTATAATGGGATTGTCCGAAGTTCCATGCACATTGTCGATATAATAAACATTCTCACCGTTAACGGTGTTGGACTGGCTGATAAAATTATCATTAGGCGTTGCTATGTTAATCCCGTATTCGTCGTCGGGCTTCGTTATGTCGTTGTTTGTGATGTTGTTTCCCTCACCAATTAAATATATGCCCCCCCTGTTGTTATCAAGGGTGTTCCCTGACACTATGCTGTTTTCTCTCCATAAGGCAATACCCGAGCAATTGTTGTTAGAGATGTTATTTGCTGTTACTAAACTATCGTCTCCTATGAGGACCCCGCCAAGTTCAAAGATGAATTCATATTCATAGAAATTGAAAATCAGTCTGCAGGCCTGCGTGTTGGAGATTGTGTTTCCGCTGATTGTACTATTTACAGAGATTGATGATGCTATCCCTATAAGAAAATTATTATCCAGATTGTTTCCTGAAATAATGCTGCTATTCGAATAAAAGATAATAATACCATTGTCATTGTCATTGAGTGTGTTCGAGGATAATTCGACATTGTTCGATTCCAAAACGTATATTCCTGCAAAGCTATTGGAAGACGTGAAGCCGTTTATCCTGATAAAATTGGATCTATACACCGTGATCTTGGCTATGTTCGTTGTGTTGGGTTCTGTCAGAATAGACGGTGATGGCTCAAAAGGTGATCCGGGGGTTCCGGAAACGTTGAACAACAGTATGATTGGTTCTGAATTGACGGTGTTGCTCTGGTCAATGTAGTTTTCCACAGTCAACGAATAAGGATCGAAATAGAAACCGTAATTATCCGGGTCTTTCGTTATGGTATTTCCAGTAAAATTGTTTAACATTGAGGACGTATCGATGTTTATCCCTATATACGCATCGCTAATTGTGTTGCCCGATATCGTAGAATTGGTAACAAAGGCAAGCTTCATTCCGTCCCCGTATATGTCGTTTCCCGTAACCGTAACATTTCTGGAATTGGTAATCTCCAGATGACCGGACTGACCCCCGAGATTTATAACTTGGTTATCAAATTCGAAATAATAGTTGACGTCTCTTCCGCCTACTTTGTTTGAAGTATCAATGGTGTGGTTGAAATATTGTTTCGAACCATAAGTGGAACCATATATATGTAGACCTTCTTTGTTGCCGTTCATACGGTTTCCCGAAAGGTTTATGTTTCGTGACGAATATAGACCTATCCCCCGGTCGAAGTTCTCGATAAGGCAGTTGAGAATAGTAATGTTTTGACTAAGACTTAGCATAATGCCTTCATCGGTTCCGGAACCGGATATTTTATTACCCAGACAGTCCAAGACCGCATCATTCCTTGAGTCTAATTCGAGACAGTTACCAGTTGCAGAAATATTGATGTCGAGAGAGAAATAGGTGGTAGCCAGGTCGCTGTTTATCTTATACTCGCAGTCGTCGCAACTGAAACACTTGGTTCTGTTGTTAAGAGTCCTGACCAGCACTTTGTCTTCGGACCAGCCTCCCGTCTTGTAGGCCAAAAGCCTTACCGTGTATTCCCCGTCCGGGACGTCGATTGTGTTCCACGTGCCGAGACTTTCGTCCGCCTTTGTGTTAATAGAGCTGTAAATTTCGGTCCACGTGGTCGGGTACAGACCAGAACCGTACATGATGCTGTAGTTCTTGAAGTTTAGAGCGTTCGCTGTACCGATTATATCCACAGTGCCGTTGAGCACATCATCCATCGAAAGGGACGATATGTTCGTCACCGGCACGGAATCTATCTGTATAGCCTTGTAAACGTTTATCCTGCCGAATCCCATGTACTTGTCGGTCGATATCGGGTCGGTGGCACTCTTTATTATCTTCCGGACGTCTTCCTGGGAGAGAGACGGATTCTTGGAGAGGATAAGTCCTGCAAGACCCGCGACGTGGGGAGCGGCCATTGATGTACCTGACCAGGTCTCGTAGGTGTCGTTATACAGTGTGCTTTTTATCTCGCTTCCGGGGGCCGAAACGTCCACCCAGTATCCGTAATTGGAAAAGGACGATTTGGCGTCGCTATTGGTTGTGGATGAGACCGCTATTACGTTATCGTAGGCTGCCGGGTACTGGGGGTTGTAAGAATTGCTGTTCCCTGTCGACGCTATCAGGACAACCCCGGCGGAATAAGCGTAATCCAATGCATCCTCCATCAGCTGCGACTGCGACCCGCCGAAGCTCATGCTCATGACATCGGCACCATTATCGGCCGCATAGTACATAGCCTGGGCCACGTCAGCGTCATCAAGGGTACCACCCATAGAATGTTTGAAACCTGCTCTCAGAGCCATGATATTACAGTTCCAGCAGACACCCGCAACCCCAACGCCGTTGTTCGTAACCGCGGCGGCAATTCCTGAGACGTGGGTGCCGTGTCCGTGATCGTCCATGGGGTTGTTGTCTTCGTTTTCACAGTCATTGTCTATACATCCTTTTGACGTCGCGTTATCAACAAAGTCGTAGCCCCTGCAGTCGCCATTAAAGCCATTTTCGTCCAGGTCTGTGCTCACATTGCAGTCCTCGTCCGTGTTGTTCCAAATGTTTGCGGCAAGGTCAGGATGGTCCCAGTCGACGCCCGTGTCTATTACCGCAATTATTATTCCGCTATCCCCAGTCTCGATGTCCCACGCTTTCTCGGAATCTATATTCACGTGGGCCCATTGCTGTCCGAAATTGGGGTCATTGGGAGTGGTCGCGAAGGTACGGTAAATGTAATTGGGCTCGGCATATTCCACAAGAGGATTCTTATTGTATTCCTCGATCACGGATTCCATGTCCGCTTCCTCGTCGATCTTCAGTTTGTATATCCTCGAGAGGCCCTGCGAATGACTTGACCCTTCCGCTTTCACCCGGAATCCCGGGCCTGATTCCTCTTTTTCTGTCCCTCTGAATACCGGGCGTATTTTTTTAACGCCGAACTTCCTGTTCGCTTTCTCAAGAGAGGTCGCCGCGTTTAAGGAATCATCAGCACCCCCCTGTACCGCCACGTGAGCGGTTTTCATGGAAGTTCCCTGGAACCGTGCCCCCTCTTTGAGCTTTATTATTATTTCACCCGGGACGTGCGACGGGAGTTCGTCTGCCGAGGATGTGTTAATCCCCACCAGCTTTTCGGCAAAGGCATGCATGTTGGTAATGTCTGGAATGCCGGGAAAAGCCGCTGCACTTCCCCATATAGAAATGGAGAAGACAACCACCGATAACAGTACAACTGAGATAAATCCCCTTACCATCTAGAATTTATACAGGTCCAGAATAAAAAAATAATCATATTCGTCTGATCTCGTCGACTCTCTCTTCCCAGCTGTTTAAGAATGCGTTGAGCATTTCCACCGGGACGACAGGAACGCCACTATGAACGGTGACATCCTCTTTCATAAGCGTAACTATCAGCGGGATTATGACCTTATCCGTGTCTTTTCTCAGGAAAAGGCTTCTCTCTATCTGCCTGTCGGCGGCCTTCCTGACCTGCGATGCCTTGTATCTGTTGCCGGACCATCGCTTGCAGTCGACGGCAAAGACATGCCTCGGTCCCTCTGCTATCACGTCGTACTGCCTCTTGAAGCGACTGTTCTTCTTGACAATGCCAATAGAAACGTTGAAATCGTTCTGCCCGAAAACCCACCCGACGAGGCGTTCGAACCACTGCCATTTCATCCTGTGCCCCAGCTTTTCCAAGTCTTCCATTGTCTTTACAGGGAACTGCCTTTTCATAATGTCCACATTTATTTAAGCTACCAATCGAAAAATTAATAAATTTAAAAATGGAGGAAAAATCTATGGCTGAGTATGCTGGTCTTGGAAAAAGAATAGTTGCCATCATCGCTGACACCATCGTTCTGTGGGTTGTAGGAGTTATAATAGCGTTACCGTTGGGACTTTATGCGGCCGCCGTGTCATTTACAGGAATGACTGATATGACTCAAATGCTCAATTATATGGGTGCAATGATGGGATACGCTGTGCTCATGGCTCTTGTCAATTTGGGATATTTCACGTATTTCGAGGGAAACGGCAAGGGACAGACCCTGGGAAAGATGCTGATGCAGATCAAGGTCACCAAGGAAAACGGGAAGGCCCCGAACTATGGAGATGCGCTCATCAGAACCATTCTCAGGATAGTCGATGGAATCGGAGGTTACCTGGTAGGATTCATAATCGTACTGGTGTCCGAGAAGAAGCAACGACTTGGAGACATGGCAGCAAAAACCATTGTGGTGAATGCTTGATTTTTGCATTCACACGTTCTTTATTTTCTTTAATTTTTCTTCATAGCTATTGGTATCCATAATTGGTATTATGATGCGATACGGGGAAATTCTCAAGAGGCTGAAGTCACTGGCAAGCCCCGGAACTATAGATCCGGCCGGACCACTTTCTTGTAGTACTCGCACACGTCCTTCAGGCTGCAGATTCCGCATCTCGGTTTTTGAGGGAGACAAACCAGATTACCGAACCTGATCATAAGAAGGTTGACCTCTTTCCAGTATCTTCTGGGTATCGCTTCCTTCAGATGGGGTTCTGTTTCTTCGGGACTCCTGGTTTCGACCAGTCCCAGCCTGTTCGAAATCCTGTGAACGTGCGTATCCACAGGAAGTGCATAATCATCAAAGCCGTAAACCTGGACGCATCCAGCAGTCTTAGGACCCACGCCTTCAAGGGTAAGCAGTTCATCCCTGCCTCGAGGCACTTTCCCGGCGAACTCGTCAAGCAGTTGCCGGCTGATTTTCTTTATTCTTTCGGCCTTGACCTTGTAGAAACCGCTCGACCTTATCAGGGTTTCCAGCTCGTTCAGAGGAGCCTTCGCTATCTCGCCCGGTGTCTTGTATCTGGAGAACAGTCTTCCTGCCGCACTCCTCGTGTTCTGGTCCCTGGTTCTCTGCGAAAGCACGGTTGCTATCAGCACCTTGAACGGTTCTTCGTGCCACACGGCCGCTCTTCCGCCGACATGACGTCGCATCTCCAGAACTATTTTTTGGATTTTTCCCGGCATATGAGAAAGAGCGCTCCCGGATTAATAAATAATGCCGGTCGGTGCCAGTTCCGATCACGTACCAACCAGCATGTTCTCTTTTATCTTCTTCAGCGTCGCGATGGCCGAAAGCGCAGCCAGTCGGGACGTTTTCAGGTTTTTGGGTGAAGGCATGTTGGTCGTCTTCGTCTCAAGGGTGCCGAATTCGCCCTCCACCGAAATTTCATGCACGTTCTTATCGGAAAACGGGTCGGCGATTATCCTCACCATCGTCCTTTCCACACCTATGCCTGCCAGAGACAGCGTAACAGCCACGTTTATGTTCTTCGGGAACCACCTGGCGGCGTTCTTCGCATTGCCCTCGAACACAACAGTCGGCTTCTTGATGCTGCGCAGGCTTATGCCGTTTTTCTTTATCCAGGGTGCCCCCTCGAGTCCCCCGGGCGGCTTTCTGCTCGTGATGGTCACTTTATTTATTTCCCCCACGTTCGCGGATCTTACCGCATCCAGCCCGGCAATCGCGCCGGAAGGCATGTACACCTTCCTGCCGTTTTCTTCCGCCTTCTTCTTTATCCGGGAGAACAGGTCCGGGTCTGCAAATGCACTAACGCTCATTATCATCAGGTCGCAGCGGTCGAGCATCGTGAGCGCGTGATCTTCCACGGCGCCCCGGGACGCCGCCTCTATGATCAGGTCACAGTCAGTCATATCGTCGGCGCTTTTCGCTATCTTAGGCTTTTCCTTCAGCTTTTTTGCCAGGCTCCTGGCTCTCTTTGAAGTGGTATCGTGGAGGCAGCAGAGCGTGAAATCCTTTTCCCTGGATATGTATCTGGCAAGGACTGTTCCGATCGAGCCGCATCCCAGAATACCAACTCTGGTTGTGACCATGATAGATTATAAAATGCACAATTAATTAATACGCATGATTTCCGAAGAGTTGCGTAAAATTTTGGAAAGGCAGCAGTACAGGATGGCGGGGACCCACTCGGCCGTAAAGATATGCAACTGGACGAAGAGGGCTCTTCTGGATGACGGACACTGCTACAAGCAGAAATTCTACGGGATCGAAAGCCACCGCTGCCTGCAGATGACTCCCAGCGTCGCATGGTGCACGAACAGATGCATGGTGTGCTGGAGAGTCGTTGAGAAAACGCTGGGAAACACCATGCAGGGTGTCGAACTGGACGAGCCGGAAAAGATCATAGACTCGTGCATAGAATCGCAAAGGGAACTGCTTTCCGGCTTCAAGGGAAATCAAGAGGCCGA
>JAUXKD010000120.1 GCA_030624445.1 Candidatus Aenigmatarchaeota archaeon | reverse complement strand
TTGTACCTTAAAAAACGATTATAGCTAAATTCACGGTATTTTATGCCTCAATTTAATCCTGTAGGTTTTTTTGAACTTTTCCCTTTATATGATGCCTCTCTCTTCCAGGTTTATAAGCATTCTGGATATCTTGGGCTTAGAGAAGTCGGTAAGCGTGGCCATCTTGCTTTGCTCCGTTTTGCCGTGTATTTTCAGTATTTCGATAATCTTTTCCTCGTCCTCCGTCATGATAAGCATCGAGACTTTTCCACCTTTCCGGAATTTGAGGGAAAGCAGCATGACCATGACAAGCATGAATGACAGAATGATGTAAAACTGGAAGTCCAGGGTCTCGCTCGCATTTTCAACGTTGCCCGATGATACGGTTTCTATGGTTTCAACCGTCACACCAAGGGACGTCAGTGCTACGGCCGCCCCACTTTCGCCCGATATGAGAATAACGGATCTTGTACCCAGCTTATTTATCGCATCGATCGTCTCCATGGGGACGGTGCTGTTCTTTATGAAAAGTATGGGCGACCCGCTGTCCAGAGCCGCGAGCTGTGCCACAAGGAAGCCGCCGTAATCCTCGCCGTTTGTCACGACCACCTTTTCAGCCTCGCCCCACAGGTCTATGGATACCCTGGCAGCGGTTCCGTATCTGTTCCAGTCCCAGAGCCTGTTCACGACAAAGCCCATGTCCTTGAGGTCGTTCTCGACGTTTCTGGATATGGCGCTCTCACCTCCTATTATCAGAAGCATCCGGTATCCACTGCTTATGTATCCAACAAGTTCATCCCTTATCAGAGCCGGTATGTTGTCAGGGTCCACGAGAACGAGCGGTATTTTTTTCGTGCTTGCGTAAATGGAAGCCACGGTGTAGTCTGTCGGCATGTCCCCCCTAACGATTATGATATCGTACGAGGTGACGCCCCCGCCGAGAACAGGGAACATTACCAGGAAAACGAGGCCCATGCACACTATGAGTGTTCGCGCTTTCGGCTCCATCTTTCCACCTTCAATATAAACATCGTCATGACGGCAAGGGAAGCCGTAGACGAAATCAACAGTGCTGAAACGGCTCCCATGTACATCATTTTCGGTATCAAGTAAAAATTTAAAACCAGGCTTAAAAAAGCAAAGACGGCACCGGCGTAAACGACGTGCCTCTGGTACCCCAGGGAATTTGCATAAAACGACAGTATGGTGAAGAAGCCTATCATCATGTATGCAACTGTCAACAGCGGCAGGAACCCGAAGATGCCCATGTAAAGGGGGTTCACAAGATTTATGACGGTCTGGCCCGCGAACATGACTATCAGGGTGTAAAGCACGAAAAACGCTGAGCTGGCCTTCAGCGCCCTGAAAAGTTCGGACCTCCTTTTTCGCGTGTCGCCTTGGCTGGAAGAGGACAGCGGAAGCAGCGCGTTGGAATAGGAGCTGGCTATTATGACGTACCCAAGGCAGAAAGCCACCGCGACATCGTAAATGCCCGCTTCAACTGTGGAATAGAAGCCCGAGAGCATCAGCCTGTCAACGCCCGTTGAAAAAACCCGCAGGAATTCGCTGATGAATATGGGAATGGAATAGAGCAGCAAAATCCTGAATGCCGGTGAAATTTCTCCGAAGCCGAACCTTGTCCCGGACCTGTTCTTGAGCAGCAGGTAAACATCTATTACCATGAAGCTCAGAAGGAAAGCCAAATAGGGCGCGTAGTACAGTCCCGCCGTCAACAGGCCGACGAGAGCCGCTATCCTAATGAGCGTCATTATGGCGTCGGCTGCGACACTGGATTTCATCCTGTACAGCCCCCTGAAGTAGAAAATGCCTATGTTGTAAACAACCGCGAATGGTATGCTGAGTATGGCCCAGTGAATCACCGTCTGGCTGAGGTTCAGGGTTTCCGACAGCCACGGCGTCATGAGCAGCAGAGCGGCAGAGACAAAAACTGCTATCAAGAGGGAACCGGCAAGGGACGAAACATAGTAGAGTTCCTTTTTGCTGCTGTCATGTGACACGAACTTTGCCAGCCCGATCGTCACGCTAAGGGTCGCGAACAGCACGAACCAGTTGTGCAAAACCAGGAACAAAGCAACTTCACCGTAGGCGCTCACGGGCAGGATTCTCATGGTTATCATTCTGAAGAAAAATCCTCCCAGTTTCATGAACAGAAACCCGAGCAGGAGAATGTATCCTCCCCTGTACAGGCTCTTCACTTTTTCCATTTGCTCACCAGTCCCATCCAGCCCAGATATATGTATCCTAACAAAACGAAAATATTAATGCCGACATCTATGACGGCCAGCAGCATGGAAAAGAGAATCGTGTAAAGGGGATAGTCGTGTCTGAACAGATTCATCAGGACCGCTCCTACCCACCAGGAGACCAGGAATATTCCCGGCAGCCCGAAATCGAGCATGGCTTCTCCGAACGCCGTGGATGTTATCCTTCCCGTGCATCCATAAATCGTCCTGCACGTGAATTCGGTAGCCTCCATTGTTAAAGAGCTTCCGAAGGTATAGCCCGCGGGAAAGGAAAGCCTGACGATGTCGTCAAACACGTTCATCGTGAAAGCCAGCCTGTATTCCAGCGTCCTGATGGGATCCAAAACCCAGGAACCATAGCTTCCCGCCATGATTGAATGCCCCAGGTAAATGAAAAGGACGGAAAACGCGTGAACACCCAAAACGACGATGGGGATTTTCTTGTATATTTTTCCGGGGAGGCTTGAAATCCTGAGTTCCAGC
>JAUXKD010000111.1 GCA_030624445.1 Candidatus Aenigmatarchaeota archaeon | reverse complement strand
TCGGGGCAGACAACAATGGTGACAACAAATATAACATATGCCGGTGAAGAGAAATTGAAGAACTTTATAATCTTCGAAAAGGTACCCAAGACTTTTGCCAGTTTGGCAAAGTATGTGACAGTAATTGCTCCTGGCGCTACGGTTCAAGTTGTTGAAGAGGACCCATCATGGATCATCCTTTATCCTGAAGTCAATACTGGAGACAATCTTTTTGTAACATACGAGACAGGCGGCAAGAAGGGTTCAGTAGTTATAGATCAGTTCGAAACCGAGGTGTATGCTGAATCGTTCGAGAGAACTGTCGAGGTGCCACCCGAACCAACTCTGATATGCTTACCAGCAGAAAAGAGATGCTTTGGATCCCTTGTGCAAGAATGTTCAGGCGATGGTCAGAAATGGAATAGTGTGGAAGCATGCGCCTTCGGTTGTGACGAAACAAGCCTTGTTTGCAAACAGGCTCCGCCGACAACACAGCAACCGTCGTGGACGCTGGCGGACATTCCAACGCAGATTATTGCAGCGGCACTGGCGGTGATCGTCCTGTTGATTATCGGTGGATTGTTTTACTTGAGACATCTGCATTCAGAAGAGAAAAAAAGGAAAGTGGTCCCAAGAGGGGACAGAAGAGCCAGAAGAATAGAGAAGGCAAAACCGGACCTCGCCGTCGCGACCATTGAAATCGAAAAGAGAAGAAAACCGCCAATAACCGAGTATCAGGAAGCGGCTGAAAAAATAGAGAAGGCCAGACCGGACCTCGCCGTCGCAACCATTGAGGTCGAAAGAACCGAGGAGAGGAAGAGAGAACCGACCGGAATCGAAAAGACTGTGAAGAAGCCCGCCCCTGAGAAACAGGAGGAATCCCGAGAAGATGACGCGGTCAATAAGATTGAGGATGCCAAACCTGAATTGGCTGTGGCGTCTATTGAAATTGAAAAAGAAAAAACACCCCCGAAAATCGAAAAAAGGAAAAAGAAGAAAAACCCTTAATGTTTTTAAATAAGGAAATACATCTTTCAATAACAGTGATTCACAATGAAGTTTACGCTTTCCGTGATAAAGGCCGACATCGGCGGCTATCCCGGCCATTCGGGCATGCATCCGGCACTGATGGAAATTGCAAAAAGGGAGCTCAACAAGCGGAAAGGTGGTCTCTTAATCGATTACTGTGTTCTTCATTGCGGCGACGACCTTGAACTGATAATGACGCACAAGAAAGGCGTCGACAACAAGGAAATACACAAGCTTTCCTGGGACATTTTTCTGAAATGCACGAAAGAAGCGAAGAAACTCAAGCTGTACGGTGCGGGCCAGGACCTGCTCAAGGACACGTTCTCGGGCAACGTGAAGGGTATGGGTCCCGGAGTCGCGGAAATGGAGTTCGAAGAGAGAAAATCGGAGCCTGTCATGATTTTCATGGCGGACAAAACCGAACCCGGAGCCTGGAACTTTGCATTGTACAAGATGTTTGCCGACCCGTTCAGTACAGCGGGTCTTGTGATCGACCCGAACATGCATGGCGGGTTCACTTTCGAAGTCCACGACCTGTTTGAAAGCAAAAAGGTCCTTTTGAAATGCCCTGATGAAATCTACGACCTTCTGGCCCTGATCGGCCAGCCCTCGAGGTATGTCATTAAGCACATCTTCAGGAATTCAGACAAGGAAATAGCGGTATCAACTTCAACACAGAGGCTGAGCCTTCTGGCGGGAAGGTATGTCGGGAAAGACGACCCGGTCATGGCCGTCAGGGCACAGTCAGGGCTTCCCGCAGTAGGTGAAGTTCTTGAACCGTTCTCTTTCCCATACATCGTCGCGGGTTGGATGAGAGGCTCGCATCACGGCCCTTTCATGCCTGTTGGCTTTGAACAGGCGACACCTTCGAGATTCGACGGGCCGCCAAGGGTGATATGTGCGGGCTTCCAGCTCGCCAACGGTATGCTGGAGGGGCCAACTGACATGTTCAAGGACGTTTCCTTCGACCTTGCGAGGGAAAAGGCGAACGAAATCGCTGATTACCTGAGAAGGCATGGTCCGTTCGAACCGCACAGGCTGAGTGCAGATGAAATGGAATACACCACGCTGCCTGATGTGCTAAAGAAGCTGAAAAAAAGGTTCCGTAAGATTTAATCCTTTCCAATTTCCTCTTTCAGAATGCGAGAAAACTTTTCGCTGAGTTCCTTCAGCCTGTCTTTGTTGTCTGCTTCAACGCTGAGCCTTATTATGGGTTCGGTGTTCGATGCCCTGATCAAGACCCACCCATATTCGAAATCGATCCGGACGCCGTCTATCGTGTTGGCGTTTTCGTACTCTTTCGACAGCCTCCTTTTCAGGCTTCCGATGACGCCGAACTTGACATCGTCAGCGCATTCGATTTTCATCCTTTTGAAAGGATACGCGGGTATCTCGTCCACTATCTCGGAGAGTTTCTTTCCGGTTCTGGAAAGCACGGAAGCCGCGTAAAGGCTTGCCGCTATACCGTCGTCCATGGGCACGATCGACGGTATGCAGAAGTGACCGCTCCTCTCGACACCGAAACAGGCCCCTTTCTCCCGCACGGCCTGGACCATGAACGAATTACCGACCCTTATCCTATGAATGCCCCGTCCGTGCCTCTTCGCAATCTCTTCCATTATTTTTAGGCATTCCACGTTGGCGATTATCGGGCCTTCCTGCTTCTCCGCCAGCTCAAGCAGTATCAGGTACGACGACACCTCGGGACCGAGCAGCCTTCCATTTTCATCCATCAGCGACATCCTGTCGGCATCGCCGTCGTAGGCGACTCCCATGTCAGCGCCGACGACCCGCCTTTTGAGTTCGGTAAGGGAGCCCTCGTCCACTTCGTATGGCCTGTTGGG
>JAUXKD010000031.1 GCA_030624445.1 Candidatus Aenigmatarchaeota archaeon | reverse complement strand
TTACGGCTATTTCCTCGATTTCTTCGGGCTTGTACCTTATCCACGTCGCCTTCTTCTGTGAAGGCTTACGTGAGCCGGACTTGCCCCTTTTTCTCGAATACATTCTTGCCATCGTATCCACCGGGATGAAAGATTATCAGTGCGTTTGGTGAGGTATCATTGGTTTAGAATGTTTAAAAAATGATAGGTCCGAAGCCCTCCGAAGGCGGCGGAACAATTCCTTCCCTGGCCCAAAGAAGGCGGCAGGGATACATATTTTAGCTCTGAAAAGAAAATATAATATGGTATGAAATTAAAACACTCGAAAAAATACACGAATTACGTACTCGGTGTTATGATATTGGTTCTCGTTTTCATAGCGGCATTCTGCTACGATCTGGGCTCTTCCGCCAATACGATCTTGCCCGGAAGGGGCGACGGGCTCATCAGCATATCGGCGGCCTCCGGCGCGTTCGTCGTATTGACGGCCGTCAATCTGGTCCTTCTGCAGAAGAAGAAGTGAGACATGCCGGTTGCAGATGCCGTGCCTACGGGTTTCCATATTTATTGGATCGTCGCTAATAGTTTTTATGGAGATCGCAGGATTGCTCTCAACACTCCCTGAACTTATCGCGCTAATCCCCACCGTCCTTTACGTAACGCAGATGATGTTTTACATTTTTCTGATATGGTTCTTCGGATCCTTTGCCATGAGGGGCATAAGGAAGCACAAGACATTCGTCACGGGGTTTTTTGGGAAACTGCTGACGGGTTCCCTCTGCCTGATAGGCAGCATGTCTTTTTCAGGCTTCGTCCCTTTTACCGACAATCTCATGGCCAAGCTGCTGCAGTTAGACATGCTGGTATCCGGAATGCTCGTTTCCATTTTCTTTTTCCTCGCGTTCCGCCTCATAACCCACAAGGACCACATTCCCGGTCCGAGGGAGATAATATTCAAAATGGAGAGAAAGGTCGCCAAGCTTGAGGACATGCTCAGGAAAGGCTCCAAACACCTGTCCGAGGAAAACGCCAAGCATATAGCTGAAAAGGAAATGGTGGGCTTCAAGGCGGGAAAGGCCAGGATCGTGGGCAACGAATGGGAAATAGAGCTCAAAAAGGATCAAGTGAACGGGAAAGTGATCCTCGATGCCTGGGACGGGGAGATCAAGAAGAAGATCAGCGATGAATCGTCGTTCGTGAGTTTTTTCAGGGACGCTCACAAGATAGCGGGCCTAGCCGTTATTGTCATCGTCCTGGCGGCCTCCGCCCTTTTCTTCGAAGGCTTTCCGGACCCTTCACGACAAATGGCTTCCATTTTCGGCGTGAGCATGGACGACATAACCAACCTTTCCCAGTCGCTCAAGAACATTCCCGGACCCTTTACCGGGGGAGAGGGATGCGTCGGCCAGCTCGCACTAGCCAGGTACTCTTCGCAGATGCAGGACCAAGACTTTTTGCAGGAGCACACGTACGAAGACGAGCAGACCGCTAGAATCTTTGAGCAAAACGCGGGCGAACGTGTTGTGCTCATGCTCAGTCTGGATTACGATGGGAAGGAAGTGATAGTGGGCTTTATGGAAAGCCCGAGGATATGCACCCTGACCGGTGGAAATTTCTGCGGATGCATAGACGGCCCTAACTGACCGTTGTTCCTGAAGTCCCCTAAACATTTTAATCCGGACGCGATATCTCCAATTATGAACACGATAGAGTGCATAAAATCGAGGTCGTCTGTCCGGAGTTTCAAACAGGACGAAGTTTCAGAGAAGCTTGTGGAGGAGATTCTCGATGCCGCCATTCGAGCCCCGTCCGCCGGGAACGTTCAGGACTGGGAGTTCATTGTCGTCAGAAACCGGGAGGTGAAGGCGCGCCTGACAGAAGCCGCATGGGGCCAGGGGTTCATATCCCAGGCGCCGGTGATTGTAGTGGTGTGCTCGAACGTCAGGAAGATTTCAGACGCTTATGGTGAGAGAGGCTCCAGCCTCTATTCGATCCAGGACACGGCGGCCGCCACGCAGAACATGATGCTCGCCGCATGTGATAAGGGACTCGGAAGCTGCTGGGTCGGTTCCTTCAACGAGGGAAAGGTGAAGGAGGTCCTGGTGCTTCCGGCCCACGTGAGGCCTGTTGCGATAGTGCCGGTCGGATTTCCGGCCTCGGAGCCCCGGAAGTCCCAGAGGAAGAGTCTTGGTGAAGTGGTCCACAAGGATTTCTACTGAACGGTTCCCGGGACGTCTCAAGCGTCCAGTTTTCCGGTTAAAAATTGAGAATTAAAAAGACTGCTGCCCTTTATCCGGGCAGCTGAAAAAAACAAAGAAGGGAGGGAAAGGGAGAGATTCCCTACCTCTGCAGCATCTGTATCCCAAGCTCCTGGGAAAAGGTCTTCTTCGCTTCCTGTTCCATCGCCACCGGTCCCAGTATGTAGGGAGACTTCACGCCGGTGACTATGGTTATCACGCGCATTTTCCCCGTGAACTCCGGGTCTATCCTCGCGCCCCATATCACCTGTGCGTCCGGGTCCAGAAGCTTCGAGACGTACTCTCCAACCAGGTTGGTTTCTTCCAGCTTCAGGTCGTTCCCTCCGGTTATGTGGATCAGGGCTCCGCTCCCTCCGGTGTAGTCCACCTCGAGCAGCGGGTTGCTCAGGGCCTTGGTTATCGCCTCTTCCGCCCTCTCATTCGTGTTGGATTCCCCGAACCCTACCGCGGCCACGCCACCCGAGTGCATTATGGTCTTGACGTCGGCGTAGTCCAGGTTCACGAGCGAAGGCGTCGATATCGTTTCGGTCACGCCCTTGACGGTGGTCGCAATGAGCTCGTCCGCCACACCGAAGGCCTGCTGCAGCGGCAGCTCTCCCGCGACACTGAGCAGCTTGTCGTTCTCGATCACTATCGCTGTGTCGCAGACCTGCCTGAGCTGGTATAGACCGTCCTCCGCTTTTCTTATCCTCGCACCCTCTATCTTGAAAGGCATTGTGACGCAGGCTATTGATATCGCGCCCATCTCCTTCGCTAACTTGGATATGACGGGCATTGCGCCTGTCCCGGTGCCTCCGCCCAGGCCGCTCAGTCCGTACACCATGTCAACGCCTTCCAGCGCCCTCTTTATATCCTTTTCAGACTCCTCTGTTGCCTTCTTCCCGACATCCGGATATCCTCCTGCGCCGAGACCGCGCGTGGTTTCTCTTCCCAGAAGGATCTTTTCATCGGCCTTGCTCACTAACAGATGCTTGGCATCCGTGTTAACGTTCAGCGTCTTGGCCCCCTTTATTCCCATTTCCGAGAGTCTCGTCACCATGTTGTTTCCCGCACCGCCAACGCCCACTATCAATATGCTGGCCTCCTTTATATCAAGTCCGAATTCGCTCTGTATCGAATCCTCTATTGTCTCTTGAGCTTCCACAGGCTCTCCCTCAGCCGGGGAACTCTTCTCAAACACTCTTTGAACCAACGATTCCATATTTTCCCTCCCTTAAAGGTTTTTAATCTGTACTGCCCGAAATATATAACGGAGCAGCGAAATTCTTTTTAAGTTTCCTTTTGCAATGTTTTTTAGAAGCAATTGATTATAATTCCAATTGGAATTAATCCCATACAGAGTGCGCTTCGAAATCGATCCCTCAATCATTTCAAAGCAACTAATTCTTTCCAACATTCGGAAAGTCAGCAATAATATTATATCTTCTCCGGATATATAAAATTATCGCCCGATCGCTCTCGTGTCGTCCGGAAGTTCAGCGGATCCGTAACGAGACATCGAAAAGGTCACTTGAAGATTACGAACCTCATCAGAAGAATTATTACGCTCCCGAGTGCCAGCAGGGATATGCTCAGGACTTCTATCGGGATGTCATCCAGCGCCAGGAACATTCCCGTGAGACCGCCGGGGACCTGCGTGATGTTGCCCGTTTCGTTCACGGTCACGTTGCCGGGCAGCTCGCTCAGCACCTCCGCGGTGATCTCCACGCCCGAGAGTGCCTTTTCCGAATCCGCCATGACAGCTATCTTGTATTCCTTTTCCTCTGTTCCGTAGGGCGGCGAAAGATACAGGTAAAGCCTCTCTTCCTGGAGCGGAATCAGGTAGACCGAATCCTCGCTTATGTGCGCCCATTCCGGACCGTCCACCACGATAATGTAACGGTCGGAACGGAGCCCATTGTTCACAATGCTCAGCTGGACCGGCATGCCGTACCCGACTGCCGTGCTGATTTTCTTGGCTGTCGTGCCGTTGACTATTCTGAGGTCGACGGAGTGGCATTTATCCTTGCCCACGACCCCGATGGTCACGTGCTTTTCAATATATACGCCGTGCGTCGAACGCAGCGAGAAACGCACGTTGTTGCTGGTGCTCCATTCATAACCCGCCGGAATTCTGACGTCCATCGTCTTGGTTTCTCCGGGCTCCAGCACGAAGTCTTCCCGCTCCCCCAGGTATTCGAAGGTATACTCATCCTCGAATTCACCGGTGTTCTTCATCCCGACCGTAAAGGTCAGTATGTCCCCCCTGCATGCGCTCCGTTCCGGGGGATTCACTTCGAGGAAGGCGTCATAACAGCTGTTGACGTTGAGCGTGACAGAATCCTCGCCCGACACGTTCCCGTCGTATGCGTGGACGGTTACGATGCTCGTGCCCGCCTTTGTCGTCGGGCCGATGTTCAGGATGACGTTGTGGGCTTCCCCGGGTCCCAGGACAAGCTTTTTCCTCTCCAGCGCGCCGACCGAGGAATCAATGGCATAGCTTGTCAACACGGTGCCCGTGTTTTCAACCCTCGCTATGAAGTTCGTGCTCTCCCCTCTGCATATGCTCCTCTGCGCGGGCGAGACCGAAACGGCGACGGACCTGCAGTCCCTCGCTGTCACGGTGCTCTCCGCGTCGATTGTCGCGGTGGTATGGCTCGTGGAGGCCACGGAAACAGCCACAATCCTTTCACCCCTTTCAGGCGGGATTGCCGTTATCTTGACAGTTTTCCTCCCGTGACTGTCCACCGACACCGTGTCCTGTTCCGCGGTGATCCAGTCCGGCGTGATTATCCTGTACGTGTCGGCTTTCGTGCCCAGGTTGTCTATATTCAGGTAATAATCCGCCGACGAGCCTATGCAGACCATGTTATCGGCCGGGCTCAGGCTCGCGTTGAAGACGTAGCACCGGTTGACGTCAAGCTTCAAGAGCCGTTCGTCCTCGGCGTATGATATCCTTGATTTTGCCCTTATCGTTACGTCCTGCACGCCGGTCAAACCGGCTGGGGGCGTCAGGCGCAGGGAAACGGTCCCGGTTTCCCCCGGTCCAACAGTAATAGAATCCGCTGAGAGTGCGGCCCACTCGGGATAGGCGGACAGCGTGAATATCTCGTCGGTTTTTCCGAGGTTGCTTATTTCGACCGTCGTGTGGACTTCCTCGCTTTCACAGGTATCGAGGCGGTTAACCGAATAAACCTCCACGGCATGGCACGCCATGACGTTGATCTCCACAGCCTCTTCGAATCTCTTACCGGACATTCCTGACTGGGCAACGACTGTTACCGTGTATATCCCGGGAGATGTTCCGCAGGACGGGGTTATCCATACGGGGGTTGCCTCCCCGGTCTCGCCGGAAGCCAGTGTAACTTCCGGGACTATGAAACCGCTCCATCCGTCCGGCAGTTCCAGGGACATGTGGTAGGTATCAGAACCCGTGCCGTAATTGGTGATCATCACGTGTATCTCATCGCTGGAGATGATATCGCAAGGACAGGCACCGGCCAACGTGATCGTCACGTCCATGGTGGCTCCGTAATAAGCCTGAACAGGTCCAGCCAGCAAAGCGAAAACCACCGTCATGGCCGTAATAAATGCAGTTTTCATATCTATCAATTGGTAGTAAATTTTATAAACCTAACCATTCGTTGTTTGCCTCCCTGAAAAACAGGAAACCCAGCACCACAGCCGCAACCGCGGCTATCATGATTCCTGCCGACAGCAGAGGCGCGGTGTCGATGTCGCCCAGGACGAACATGCCGGTGAGCCCGCCGGACGTTCCGGCCGCGTCCTTTTCACCGGGCTCGTAGGTGGGCATCCTGCCGACCCACAGCCTCTCCTCGAGGTCGAACGTCTTCCCGCCGCCGGACACCCTGATCGAAAGCTCATAGTTCCCGCTTTTCCTGGGGCTTATCATGAAGTTGACGGTCTCTTCGCAATCCACGTACACGTCCCGGGGGTAATCAATCCACCCCTCGGGAACGCCTTCAATGGATACCTTGAAC
>JAUXKD010000078.1 GCA_030624445.1 Candidatus Aenigmatarchaeota archaeon | reverse complement strand
GGGGGAGTTCCATGAAATCTGAAGAGGAGGACGAAGTCGTTGTTGTAAAGCTGGAGCACGGGGATGATTTTTTCCAGGTACTTGAAGAGGTCGTGAAAAGACACCGTCGCGGTAGCGAACGAGATAACTATTTTAAAGCTGAGGGGAATAAAACTTAGAAGAAAGAAATCGAAAAAACCGGGCTGCTTGAACTGACCATGGATTGAAACCCGGCTTCGATGTTCAAAGAAGGCTATGTAAACAGGAGGGGTGTCAAATGGAAAGCATATTGATTGGGGATAGAGGCATATCGCTCGAGAATTGGGCGAGTAAGAACAAGATGGACGTGAAATTCGCCAGGGCGCTATCGAAGGCTGTTGAAGAGCCGGAGGAAACAACCTTTCTTCTGGAATATATCAATGGCGGTTTTTCCAAACTGAAAGGGGGGAAGAAAGAGATAAGGAACGCCCTCCTTAGAATCCAGATACACTGCTCCCTCAACAGTAATTCCGACCCGATAAAGGTCAGCAAACAGCTTTTCGTAGCACAGATCCTGGAGAAACTACTTTTCGGCAGCAATCTTTTGCTCGGCGAAGAGATAGAAATAGAAGAGAAGCCCGTAAGAAGAAAACGCTGAACCTCAAAGCTCACAACGCTTAACGAATGGTTAAAGAGGATAGTTCTAGTTTATCGGGTCTTTCGGTGTCCTTAATGGCCTTAAACGGCGTTTAACTTTAATATGCTGAAAAAAGAATAATAGTACAGTGAGTAAAATGGACATTCTCTTTGTGCTGGTACTGGCATTCCTGGGGGGTGCCGTTACCGTCCTCGGAGGCTTCTTCTACACATTTTTCAGAATAGGGAAGAGGGTGATGCAGTTCGCAATGACCGCATCAACGGGCATCGTCCTGTCCGTTATCATGCTGAGCGTGCTTCCCGAAGCATTGAACCTTGGAGGCGTGGGGTACACCGCCCTCGGCTTCGTGCTGGGAGGCATTGTGATGATGGTAACAGGGACGCTTTTTCCGCATACCTACGGGGCTGAAAGGTACGAAGACAAGCTTTACTCAATACTGAAGACTGGCTCGCTGGTCGTATACGGCATGCTACTATACAACTTTCCCGCCGGGCTCCTGATAGGTTCCGGCTTCGCGTTTTCCCTCAAGCTGGGAACGGCGGTGTTAATCGCGATCGTCCTGCAGAACATCGCAAGGGGCGTGGCTGTAAGCTCACCGCTGTCCGGTATGGTCATGGACAAGACTAAAATGCTTCTCGTAATGATGTTGGCTGGTGTTCCCACTCTTGCCGGGGCACTTCTCGCATTTCCCGCACTGGCGTATTCACCACCCTTCCTCGTGTCTTCGGGGATCGCCTTCTCCGCCGGGGCAATGTTCTTCATATGCGCAGACCAGCTGGTCCCGCTGGTAAAAAGCTACAGCAGGAGGCACGAGATCGCATTTGCATTGTTCATCGGCGTGTTTGCGGGCGTTTTGATTCTGGGAATAGGATGAAATGGCTGGAATAGTGGTGGCTGAAGAGATTCCTGAGAATATCGTTGAAGGACTGCGGAAATTCGGCAGCGTTGCGGATCGGCCGGAAGGGCTTTCGGGCGAGATATCAGACGCCAGAATTCTAATAGTCAGAAGCAAGACGAAGGTCGGAAGCGGACTTCTCGAAGGAGCGAAGAATCTCAGGCTTGTCGTGAGGGCCGGCGTGGGCGTTGACAACATAGACCTTGAAGAATGCAGAAAGAGGCACATAGAGGTCGTCAACACACCCAGAGCTTCAACTGTTTCCGTTGCGGAGATTACGATGGGCCTGATGCTGACGCTGCAGAGGAATATAGCGAGGGGAGACGCCCTGATAAGGCGGGGACTGTGGGAAAAAGGCAGGCTGAAAGGCAACGAGCTCTACGGCAAGACACTGGGGATAATCGGGCTTGGCCGGATAGGGAAAGCGCTGGCCGAAAGGGCAAAAGCGTTCGGAATGAAGATCCTCGCATACGACCCTTACGTTAGTGAAAGCAGGCTTGCGGTCATGGCCGGACTGGACGAGGTGCTCAAGAATTCCGACATAGTTTCCATACACACGTCCCTCACGGACGATACGAGAAAGATGATAAACCGGAAAACCATCTCACGGATGAAGAGTGGAGCCGTCCTCATAAACGTTGCGAGGGGAGAAATCGTTGACGAGGATGCGCTTTACGATGCCCTGAAAAGCGGCAAGCTCAAAGGAGCGGCACTGGACGTTTTCAGCCGGGAGCCTTACGAGGGAAAGCTGACGGAGCTCGACAACGTCGTTCTGACGCCGCACCTGGGCGGTTCCACATTCGAGGCGCTGGATAGGATCGGTCATGAGGTACTGGAGATCGTTGAAAAGAGGAAGGTTGTTCTTGAATGAAAGTCATCGTCCTGAGGCTGGGCCACCGCGCCGGAAGAGACCCCAGAATCTCAACACATTGTGCACTGGTTGCGAGAGCTTTCGGTGCAGATGGCATGATTTATTCCGGCGAGCACGACTCTGACTTCGAGGATTCCGTCAATAACATCGTCAAAAGATGGGGAGGGCCCTTCGAGCTGAGACACGAGAAGAACTGGAGGAAAACGATAACCTCATGGAAAGGAGCATCTGTCCATCTGACCATCTACGGCATGCCTGTGCAGGAGAAGATAGAGGGGATAAGAAAGGCCAGGAACCTGCTAATCATCATCGGGGGCCAGAAGGTTCCGGCCGAAGTCTACCACAGGGTGGATCACAACATAAGCGTCACGGGCCAGCCGCATTCCGAGGTCGCGGCTCTTGCCGTCTTCATGCACGAACTGTTCGAGGGAAAGGAACCCAAAAGACGGTATGAAAACGCCAAAATCAGGGTCGTTCCCCAGGAAGCCGGGAAAAAGACAGTCGAAAAAAGTTAAGAATAAAAGCCTGTTCAACCAATATATAATACAAAGACTATGGAAGAGATATCTGAGATTAAGTATCGGAAATGGTCCACAGGATATGGAGATAAAGAGAAACACGCTGATCCTGGGAAATGCCTAAGCTATAATTATTGCGCTAGTTCTGATGGAAGTTTAGGATTCGGATTTGGAAAACAAATACCGCCGTGCGAAAACATAAAAAATTATAGAAATGGAAATTGTTACTTTGGTAATTCGGACAAGGATTGATAATTTTTATTTCATTTTCCGAGTAAGACCACCCTGCTTCCTTCCTGTTCGTCCTTGTGTCTGTAACCCGTAAGCTCAGAGATCTTTTCGGAAAATCGCTTCACTTCTTCGTGGGAAGGCATGTTTTTTTCGGACAGCCGCTTCCTGCTGAAACCCACCCACATGTAGCCTTTGACCTCCACGAAATCCGGATCCGCCTTTGCTATGAGCTTTGCATACCCGGAGGGGCTTCCCATGTTCCAGCCCTTCGCCAGCGTGAGCCTGTTCACTTTGGTACATGAGAACGAATTCATGAGCTCGAGGCTTTCGTTGAGCCTTTCCCAGAAATCAGGAAGCTGCGGACGGTCGATCCTTTTGCACGATTCCTTGTCGGGTGCATCCACCGATATGTAGAGGCTGGTCGGTTCGGCCATATCCCTCAGCCTTTCCGGCATCTGCCCGTTGCTCACAAGGAAGGTCGTGAACTTCCTCCTCCCGAACTCTTCCACAAGCTCGGATATTTTAGGATAAAGGGTGGGCTCCCCGGCAAGGGATATCGCGGCCTGGTTCGGGTCCTGGGCCTCCCGCCATTTCTTCATATCGGCCTCTTGATTTCCCTTGAATCC
>JAUXKD010000011.1 GCA_030624445.1 Candidatus Aenigmatarchaeota archaeon | reverse complement strand
TATTTTTATCAGTTATCCATTCAGGGTCTTCGAGTACTTCGAGTTGATCTTTTTTTACTTCATGTTTTTTAATATTTCCAACTATATCAGCCGCTTCGTCTATTGATAATTGGGAAGGAACTACGGCCATAATCCCGTTTTTTGCGCATTCTTCTGCCATCCTATCTCCAACAACGGATGTCATAGGGGCTGCGATGAAAGGATAATCAAGAACCACTCCCGGGGCAAGTTCCACTGAAAGATCAACTTTATCGTATGTTGCACTAGAAGTAGTCCAACCTGGAAGAATGGTCATCTCGTCAAAGTTTCCGATTTCCCCTATTGCTCTTCCCATATGAATATTAGTCAAATAAACATTTATTCATTTCGTTCTATTCAGTCAAGAATCGATCCAAGTTGCATTAAAAAGCCCTGATTCCAGGGACGTATGACTTCAGCTTTAACTAAGGGAAAAAATATAAAGGTTGACGTTGATAATAATAGAGATTGCGAATTGATCGTATGATAATACCTATAAGATGCATGACGTGCGGGAAGCCTGTAGGGCAGTACTGGGAAGAGTTCAAGAAAAAGATAGAAAATGGAGGGGACCCGAAGAAGCTGCTGGACGGCTTTGGTGTTGAAAGATACTGCTGCAGGTCGCTTTTCCTTACTCACGTGGACATGACTAAGAAGATCGGCAGGTTCAAGAAATAATTTTTTTCTTCAGGCGAATAAACACAATAATTGGACTGAAGAGTATCGATTTTTATGAAGTGGTAACAGCAACGGACGAAAGAAATAACACCTGAATCTATTTCAGAACCTCCAGTAAACCGTGAATATCCTTATTATCATCTGCAGGGTTGCTCCGATCGAGATTATAAGGTTGAACACGAAGAGCGTTGTCAGAGACCACGTCCACTCGATGCCGAACACGGATACGAGCCACGGCAGGAAGTTGAACCACGCAAGCCAGACGTACAGAAACACACCAACAACCGGTATGAAACCCAGCAGCAGCAGTATTCCAAGCACGATTTGGGCCGTTATAGCGATCAGGATACCGAGCGGACCGTAGGTTATTGTGCAGAATATGATACCAAGGATGACTGCGATAAGGTTCGAGTATCCGTAGAGTTTTTTCTTCACCATGTTTATCATTAATTGGGTTATAATTATATTATATATCCCGTTGCTCTAAAAATAAAAAGCTGGTGTTTATGGCCGATTTCCCTTTGAAGATCGAAAATGTCGTCGTAGTGGCGATGCTGGGTGTGAATATCCCGCTGAAGAATATGATTTCCAGTGCACAAAAAACAGAGTACGAAGCGGAACATTCTTCGGGCGTCGTTTACAAGCCGGTCGGCCTCGATGGTGTCGCAGCCCTCATATTCTCCTCAGGCACGGTTATATGCACGGGTTCGAAGAGCGTTGATGCAGCGAGGGACGCCATAAACAAAGTCGTGGATAAGATAAGGGAGAACGGAATAGACGTGCCCGGGGACTTTGAAATGAAAATAGAGAGTATCGTTGCAAGCTCAAAGGTGAAGAACCAGCTGAAACTGGAAGAGCTGGCGACTTCACTCGAGAACGCCGAATACGAACCCAACCGGTTCCCCGGACTCATTTACAGGATGTCCGAACCCAAGGTTTCTTTTTTGCTTTTTCCAACGGGTAAAATAATATGCACGGGTGCGCAGAGCGTGAAAGACGTCCAAAAGGCCCTGCGCAGGTTCATGGAAAAGCTCAAAGGAGCAGGCGTCAAGGCGGATGTCGTCTAAACAAATGAACAGATTGGGAAATCTTTCTTAAGAACGGAAACCTTTAATACTTGTATTTCAACAGACAACGATTGCTATCCTGGAGACACCGCCGTGGAGTATCTTGTAGTCGCATCTCTTTCCTACCTTGCACGTGTGGGTGAAGGTTGCCGTTTTTCCAGGATGTATGGTAACCGTATTGCTCATGATGGTCGTGTTGTATATTCTGACTTCGTCTATTGTTCCGTTGAAGTTGTTTCCACTGCCGATTGGAAATTTTTTTCCATACTTGTATGACTTTCCTCCCTTAGCACCCAAAGAAAGGTTCCAGACTGAGCTTTGTATGTTTCCGGTCAAAGGAATGGATGTTTGCAATACACCATCAAGATATATCCTCGTTGTAGATCCATCATATGTAAATGTACCAAGATACCATCTGTTTGTAGATAATGCCGTTTTTCCCTTTACCAAGTTGCCGAATTTTCTGATGTCCCATTGCGATCCAAAATAATCTGTGGTATAAGGGCCTGAAACAACTACAAAGTTATCATTGCTGTCAATGTCCATATCGTTGGGCCAATCATCACCACCAACAAACACATTAACAGTATAATTCCATAATGAATTTTTATTGCTGTCCAACTTCATTATTAAAAGTTGATAATTTGGCCTTGAGACGTCTTCTTTACCTAATACAACAATGTTATCATTGCTGTCAACTGCCATACCATCAATCCATTCCCATAATCCCGTAGTGTTGGGGTTTACTGTATAATTCCATAGCGAATTACCATTACTGTCGAATTTCATGATTCTGAATTGTTCATCTCCAGGGCCCGTATCATAACCACTTACAATTATGTTATCATTACTGTCAACATCTACCTCATATGCTCTATCATGATCGCCAACCCAGAAATCATAAAATTTATTCCATAATAGATTCTTATTGGTGTCAAATTTCATTATACGCCACTGCATATTTCCAGGAATCCTATCCACACCTACAGCTATAAAGTTATCATTGCGGTCAACAGCTATCTGATATGCTACATCATAATTACCACTGAAGTCATTAGTATAATCCCATAATTGGTTGCCATCGCTATCTAATTTAAGTATGCTCCATTGATAATCAAAAGCAGGAAAAGGAACAAGTTGATCCCAGCCGACTGTAATTATGTTATCATTGCTGTCAACTGTTAGTTTCCATACTTCATTACCCAAATTAGTTGTATTTAAGGTATAGTTCCACAACGAATTTCCATCGCTGTCGAATTTCATGATTCTGAATTGTTTGTCTCCAGGAATTTCGTCATGACCCCCTACAATTATGTTATTGCTACTGTCAATTGCGACTCCTGAGGCCGAATCAAAACCGTCACTAGGATTCACTGTATTGTTCCACAACGAATTTCCATCGCTGTCGAATTTCATGATTCTCCACTGATAATCAGAACCCGGGAGGGCTTCAGCACCAACTACTATAACATTGTTTTCTCTATCAATAGCTACTGCTTGAGGAATATCATACCCACTAGAAAAGTTGTAAATTTTACTCCATAAAAGATTGTTGTTGTTTTTTACAGATGCGTGACCAGCCACTTTGCCGTTTGACATAAACAATCCATAGCTTCCTTTGCTGGCTATGTGGAAATCTCCTGGTTTCACTTCATTTAATTTGAACCATGCTTCGATCGAAATCTCGTCAGTTATGTTCAAGCTCGGATAGTTGCCGATGTCAATGTAATCATCGATACCGTCAAATTCCAGAGCTCCGCCCACTTTGCCGCTGGAGGTCCATGTCGGGCCGTTGAGGGTCCCGTTGTTGCCCTGTCCTGAGGTATCCTTCCCGGGGTCGGTTTGGTCGTCGAAATTGAGCTCGAGGACTAGGCCTGTTTTGACCGCTTCGCTGGACCAGGTTATCTCGCCGGTTATATCGTTGCCGGATTTCTTGTCCACGACAATTATTTCGTCCGAGATTATGGCGGAAGATCCCATGTTTTTTATCAGGATTTTTCCTTCACCTGTGGCTAAGCAGAAGGAGTCTGACACTTCTAATTGCTTTGATGTCATTCCTTCCCAGTATCCGGAGATGTATGACCAGGATGCTCCTGCCAGAGCAACAGTTATGAGAAGGAGGACTATGATGGATATGACCGGTGTTATGGCTTTCCTTTGCAGGCCCATAGTATATGTTTTGTTTTGGTTCGTATATATCTTTCCATTTAGGTCTTTTAGGGGGCGGATAGTGTTGTGTAAATCAACCACATGGTAAGCTTTCCTACAGCCAGAAGATACAGATTTAAAACAGAAGTCCTCATTTAAGTTATGATTTCTGTTTCCGAGATGCGGGAAGTTGAGAAGAAAGCGGATGAAATGGGTATAGAAGATCGCATACTCATGGAGAACGCAGGTGCTAACGCAGCAAAAGCAATGGATGGAACAATTGGCCTGAAGGGAAAAGAAGTGCTCGTTTTCTGTGGTACCGGGAACAACGCAGGGGATGGCCTTGTTTTTGCAAGGCATGCGCTTATTTTCGGTGCGGAAGTGAAGATATATTTTGTGAAGGGGAAGGAGTTCCTAAAGCCTCTCCCGATGAAGAATTATGCCATACTCAAGAATCTCAGACGCGGGGGCCAGAATATCGAATTTTACGAGAAACTTGACCCGGACATGAAGGCTGATATCCTGATTGACGCCATGCTGGGGACAGGAATCAAAAGGGATGTCGAAAAGGAGTACGAAAAGGCGATACGCCTCTATAACTCCATGCGTGGTTTAAAGGTTTCCATGGACTGTCCCTCTGGCATCGACGCGGACACAGGGAAAGTCATGGGATGCGCGGTAAGGCCGGACGTCACCATAACCTTCTACGACAGGAAGCCGGGACTCGATGAAAAGAACTCTGGCCGGATAACGGTGGTTGGTATAGGGATACCGAAAATGTAAACAAGTAACTTAAGGCCCCTTTATGAAGAAATGAAAATCAAATTTGCATCAACTTTTTGTTAAACATTGTCGGTTAAACAATGCTGTTTTTTAAATAATGAAAACATATTATAAGGAAATATGAGAAAAATCACCGGTGTAACTGATGAGAATTTGTTATCTTTATTTGCACAGGCTTTCCGGCAGGGGATCGGGCAGATACATGCAGTCCCTCCTGAAATACTTCAGTGGCAAAAGGTATAAGATTTCTCTCGTTGCCGGGATGCGTTCCAAACTCAGCATTCTCAAGGATATCGACGTGAAGTATGTTCATTTCCCCTTCCAGATACCTGTTTATCAGGGGAGGGCCGACGTCAAAAAGAATGTTAAGATCTCAACGGTCCCTGATTCGCAGCTTTTCAGCCTCATCCGCAGGTTCGCGGAATGGGAAGTTAAAATAAATGAAAGGGACAAAATAGACGTGGTTCACGTAAATCATGCCAGCATACTCCCCTTTTCGGCGTATCTTGCCCAGAAAATCAACAAAGTGCCTTACGTTGTCACGGCCCACGGTACTGGCACGCTTTCCTCGCTGGAAAGCGGAAGGAACTTCGAAATTGCAAAGCTTGGCCTTGAAAGGTCTGAAAAGGTCATAGCGAACAGCAAATTCACAAAACGCGGGCTGGTAAAGGACTTCGGCATAAAGAAGAACAAGATAAAGGTCATTTATCCGGGGATTGACACGGACGTCTTCAAACCTGTCACGGAGCGGGTGAAAAAAGCCGTGAGAAGGAAATACGGCTGCAAGGGAAAGAAGATTGTTTTCTCGTCCGGATTCTTCAGTGAGGAGAAGGGGTTCCAGCATCTTCTGAAGGCCGCGAGCATTTACGAACGGGAGCGTGATGACGTAGTCACGCTCATAACTGGACAGGGCTCTTATCAGTCTGAAATGGAGAGGCTCATCAAGAAGTACAAACTTAAAAACACGAAGATACTCGGCTGGGTATTGAGAAAGGACCTGATAAAACTTTACGCCACGGCAGACATGTTCGTTACGCCTTCCATATGGGATGAACCCTTTGGACTGGTCTCGGTGGAAGCGCTGTCGTCAAGAACCCCAGTGATTGCCACGAACGTCGGGGGTATACCGGAAATAGTCACGAGGGACGTCGGGGACATCGTCGAACCCAAGTCGGCAGGGCAAATAGCCGACGTGGTGATGAAGAGGATAGACGATGACTGCTGGCTTAAAAAGAAGGGGAAGAAAGGCAGGGAGAGGGTAATTGAGCATTTCTCAGTGAAGGCCGGGGGCAGAGAGACCGAGAAGGTTTATAAAAAGGCCATAAGATAGTTCAGGATGATTTTGCTATTCTCCGGTATACTCTCTCATACCCGTCAGTCATCGCCTTTATGCTGAATTTTTTCTCGACCCACTTTCTGCATTTCTTCGGGTCTATCTCATCAATTCTCTTCACGTAACTGACGAATTCCTTGTAGTTATTGGCTATGAAGCCGGTCTCACCGTGTTTGATAATCTCTGGTGCAGAGCCGTGGTTCATTGCAACGACCGGAGTTCCGCAGGACATCGCCTCTGTCATCACCAGGCCGAATGGCTCTTCCCAACGTATAGGGAAGAGAACGCATTTCGCCTGCTGGTATAACCTGATTTTCTTCTCGAAATCAACTATTCTATGCAGAACGATATTTTTCCCGTCAACATGAGGCTTTATTGCCGTGTTGTAAAAATCCTCATATTTCTTATCGATTTTTACTGCCATTATCAGCTTTTGCTTAAGCTGCTTCGCAACCTTTACGGCTGTGTCAGGGCCCTTGCTCGGTGTCATGTTGCCTATGAAAAACATGTAATCCTTTTTTTCCTCTCTGAGGGGATATTTTTCCGTGTCCGTTGCATTGTAGACTACACCTGCAGACCTCAGTCCTTTGATTCTTTCCATTTGGTTCCTGCTAATAAAAACAAAATGGCCTGCATCCCTGAATTGTTTAATTTGGGGGGTACCTGGATCCAAATAATAATCATTGTGCATTGTAGTTACAACCGATGCCTTAACATATCTTGTCAGAGGTAAGGAATATGCCCCTCCGTGGTTATGTATTACATCGAACTGGTCGCCATTCTTAAAAGCCATATCAACCTGAGTTACGGCGTGAATCTGTCTGAAATTGTCAATGCCTGTTGCCTTTTTGTAGACATATTTCAATTTTGCCTTGGTTTTGGAATCACCGGTTGCGAAGAGTGTAACATCATGGCCCCGCCGCAGCAATTCTTCAGTGAGCATACTCGCAATTCTCTCAGTCCCGCCATATTTGGAGGGTGGTGTGGGAATAATGGGTAAGGTCAACTGTGCTATCTTCACATTCTCACCATAATATTAATGCGCCCAAATAGTATTTATTTGAAACCAGTGAAAGCCGAATGTGGATTTAAAATTCCCTGTATATCGACGTGAGCTTCCTTGCGACAGATTCCCATGAGAAGTTCTCTTCAACCCTTTTCCTAACCCCTTTCGTGAGACTGTTGTACTTCTTTGTGTTGTCCATCAGCCTTATCACCGCCCTGGCCATTCCTTTACTATCTTTTGGCTTCACAAGAATCCCTTCGTTTCCCAGAACCTCAGGTATCCCGCCCACGTCAGTCGCAATAACGGGGGTTCCGCAGGCCATGGCTTCCACAAGGGTCATGCCAAAGGCCTCATACAGGGCTGGGTGCAACAGCAGAGTGGCGTTCTGGTAATGTCTTACGAGTTCGTCTTCACTAACAACTCCTGTCAGTTCAACACCCTCCATCAAATTCTCTTGTATCTCTTTGAAATATGGGGATTTTTCGTCCTTTCTTCCGACGATGGAAAGTTTCGCGTCCGGAATTTCCTTCCTAATATTCCTGAAGGCCTTCAGGAGGTAGACCACGCCTTTCCTCTCTATGAGTTTTCCTACGAAGAGCATCCTCAGCCCGGGGGGTTTTTTTATTGGCCTGTATTTTTTCATGTCAACGCCGTTGTACAACACTTTAACTTTCCCCCTCTCAACTCCCTTATCAATAAAGTAGTTTTTTAGCTCTTTTGAAACTGTTATGACAATGTCGGAAAGGTCCACGCCCTCAAAGAAGGAGGGGAACAAGGGGAAGTTTGGCGTCAATCCGGGTATCTTATTGTGTAGGTGTATGATTACCGGTTTACTGGGCTTGGTCAGGGATATGTAATCCGGCCTCTGATGAAAATGATAGAGATCGGTCTCATGACGTTTGAGTTCTTTTTTGAGATAATGGGTATAGGACCATGAAGGCATGTGTTTCCTGTTGAGATAGGAACGCACCGGTGATACCCTAAAATACTTTTTAATATAGAACTCCTCGAATCGGGACAATGTTTTGAACAAGGAACATACTCTTGAAAGATATACGAATTCTGTATTCGGTATACTCGTTCTGTTACTGCTGGGTATGGATATAACTTTGATGTTATATGTTCGGTTAAGTTTGGATGCCACCTCTACAACCCATTTTTCTACTGCCCCCCAGCCCGGTGGTGGTATCGGAACGCTTTCCGTACCGACTTGAGTAATGATTTTGACAGTCATTGTAATCGTAATCCATTCAATTTAAGCACCATTGGCGCATGTAAAAGAGCTGATTCCATTAACATTAATATAGTATTATCATATGCTAGATATATCTTTTGGGAATTGTTTTTATCAGTCAGTACATACAATATTATGTAAAGGCTGAAAAAATCTGTATGACGTATTTTAATTTGGGTGCAAATTCGTGAAAAATTTACCGGGTAAAATAAAAGGAGAACATGTCTTCTCTGGAACCGTGGAGAAGGACGGCAGACAATTCATTCTTCTGGATTTGGATGAGAGGGACCTAAAAAAAGTAGCGGGTAATAAAGGGACTACCTATCTATGCGGTAAGGAGAAAAGATTTCTGTTGCTCTTACCCTCAAAATTTGATGATTACAAGAAGTTCATTAACGAGTGTTCGAAAAAGGTCCGGGAAATAAAGAAAACCAGAAAGTCCGGAACCGAAAAATCGTTTTACAGATTCTCCAACGGAGAAGAAATACGAATTTCCGCGAAAAAGGCTGTTGTTGATAACTTTCTGGAAGATGAAAAGTTTAACGAGTTAATCAGTCTTGCATCCTCGAAAACCGGACCGACAAAAAATGTGAGCAAATCGGTTTCAGAGTAGCAGATTAGGATGTTTTTCAAACGGAAAAAAAGTGAAATTTTTAACGACTTATCAGCTATCAGAAAAAATCTGTATGAAAATGACAAAGAATGGAGCGGGTTTCTGGGAAAAAACGGTTTATCGATATGCGCCATCGTGCCAACTTACAACGAGTCGAATTTCGAGAGGAACATCCAGCTGACCCACAAGGTGAAAAAGAACGGCCTGATCCGAGAGATCGTGGTGACAGACGGTTATTCAAAAAGGCACGAACCCTCAGAAATCCTGAAGATCCTGAGGGAACGGGGAATTGATATCGACTTTTCAATAATCCATCAGAACGGCGCCGGAAAGGGTGATGCAATCGAATCCGCAGTGAAATATGCCCACGCTCAGGGTCATGACTTCTGTATTATCTT
>JAUXKD010000083.1 GCA_030624445.1 Candidatus Aenigmatarchaeota archaeon | reverse complement strand
TGTCACATTAGCCATCAGCGTAATTGGAAACACTATAGAAAGTGCAGCTAATAAAAACCCAAATATTGTAAAGATCAAAACCAAAAAACATGACTGAGCTGCATGAAGTTTCATATGCTTATTTTTTGATTTAAAATAAATTATTGCGTCGATCATCCAACCCAGTATACCGAAAAAAAGGATTAAATATGTAATACCACTAATTTTATTTTCCTGGTTATTCGTTTTCATTTATTATTATCTATATGTTTTAGATAATAAAAAGTTTCGGAGTCAGCGATCGAACTTATCGTGGCTCTATCTTTTATGCATTTCCATGAAATAGTAAAGGATCATGCCTATTATCCCGGTGAGAACAAGCAGCAGTATCCACATCACGTTGTCGCCGTGCTTGAACTTCTTTCTCTTGACAACGTCGACTATCATCCATATCCAGGCCGCAAAACAGAGAACTGCCAGTAATAATATGCTCGACAACAGAATCCCGCCGCCAAACAAGCCATAGAATGCCGTCAGGGATTCTGGAAAAGCCATGCGATATCTTTTCTTCAAAGGATTTAAAAATCCACGTCTTCAGGGTTGCAGAAACGGGAAACAGCTGTCATTGCTAGTTTTCAGGAAGCTTCACGCCGATTATTTTGGATTCACCATCTTCCATGCTGACCCCGTAGACCTGGTCGGCCTCCTTTATCATGTGGTCGTTATGCGAAACGATGAGGAACTGGGCCAGCTTGCTGTGTCTCCTTACGAGCTCCGCCACCCTCTTGGTGTTTGACTTGTCCAGTGCGGCGTCCGCCTCGTCAAGGACGTAAAATGGCGCCGGCTTGTGGTTCTGGATGGCGAAAAGGAACGCGAAGGCCGTGAGTGTTTTCTCGCCGGTTGACATGGAGTCTATGTTGAGCAGCCTCTTTCCCGGAGGGGATGCGTATATGAGGAGGCCCATCTCCATATCCCTTACGACCTCCAGCTTGAGGTCCGCTTCCCCGTTGGTGAGTTCCGCGTATATCTTCTTGAAGTGTCTCGCCAGGGTTTCCAGTGTCACGGTGAATATCTCCCTTTTCTTCTTCTCGATATCATCTATTGTGCTCTCGATGCTCTTCTTTTCCTTGACTATCTTGTCCACCTTGTCCCTGAAATCATCGAATTCCTCCTTGAAGGAATCGAATTCCTCGATCGCCTTGAGATTAACCGGTCCCATCGCGTCCATCTGCTGGACCATCTGGAGCTTCTTGTCGTCGAGCGTCCTGACGGGCTGGCCGTAAAGCTTGCTCTTCTTGATTTGGTCCTCCATGTCTTTGTAGGTCTCCCAGTCCGTCCTGGCCATATCGAGATTGGCTTCGTATTTGGCCCGCCTGATGTTTATCTTACCGCTTTCCTGCTGCAGGGATGCCCTGTTTTCGTAGATCGCGTCACGGCTTTCCCTGATCTCATCCGTCTCCTTGGATATCTTCGCCCTCTTCTCCTCAAGCTGTTTCACGCTCTCGAAATTTTCCTTGCCTACACCGATCGATTTCAGCTCATCTTCAAGACGCTCCATATCCAGCCGGAGCGTTTCGTTCTCCTTCTCCAGCTCCGTCCTGTTGTCCAGATACTGGGTTATGTTAGCGCCCCCTCCGGAGCCCTTCTTGTAGAAACCGCCGGTCATCGCGCCGCTCCTTTCCACGATGTCGCCGTCGAGGGTTACCATCCGGTATCTCCCGTTGTTCTCCATCATCTCCCTGGCCTTGTCTATGTCGTTTACGCACATCGTGCTGCCCATGATGAAATTGACAATGTTCGTGTACTTCGGATCGTGATGGACGAGGTCGGCCAGCCAGCCGATCGCGCCCCTCGGCAGGTCCTGCTTGGGCCGCGGGGATATCTTGTCCATCGGAAGGAACCTCGCCCGGCCTATCCTGTTCCCCTTGAGGTACTTTATGCACTCCGCGGCGTTGACGTGGCTTTCGATAATGACGTCGCCCAGGTGCCCTCCGGCAGCGACCTCCACGGCCACCTTGTATTTAGGAGGAGCCATAACAAGCTGTGAAAAGGTGCCTTTGACACCATCTTTGTCGAGGACCGCCTTGACCGCCGGGCTCTCCCTCCTGTCCAGCGTCGAGAGCCTGTCTATCATCTCGCTTATCCTCTCTATCTCCCGCTGGTTCATCTTGATCCTTTCCTTCTTCATGGAAACCCTCGACTCCAGCTCGCTCACCCTTCCTGCCTCCTCCATCCTGGAGGAAGCCTTGAGTATCTCTTTCGTTATGGCTTCCATCTCGCTCTCCTTGGCAGAGATCTGCCGCTCGAGCTTTTCTATCTCCTTTGAAAGGTTTTCGAACTCGGACTCGTTCGCGGTTGTGCCCTTCTCGGACTCCTGGAGCCTCTTTTCCAGGGTCCTCAGGTTTTTGAGTATGACGGTGGCGTTTACGAGCCTGAGGGTGTCCTGAAGACTCCTGTATTCCAGAGCCACGTCCCTCTCGCTCTTTATCTTTGTCAGTATCTCATCCTTCTGCTCCAGGACTATCTCGGCCTCTCTCACTTTTTCATCCACCTTCGCCAGTTCTTTCATGGCCTTCTCCTTCTTCTCGTCGTATTCGGTTATACCGGCTATCTCGTCGATTATCCCTCTCCTCTCCGTGGGGTTCATATCCACTATCCTGTTGACGTCCCCCTGCTGGATGAGGTTGTGGCCGTCGCTCGTTATTCCGGCCTGGGCGAGGATGTCCGTCACCTCCTGCCTGGTAGAGATCTTCCCGCTCAGCCTGTACGTGCTGACACCCGCCCTGTTTACCCTCCTGGAAACCGTCACCGTGTCGGTGTCCACGGGTATGGCACGGTCCGCGTTCTCGAGGTGCATCACAACCTTCGCGTAATCGGACTGCTTCTTGACCCGGTTGCCCTGGAAGATGAGCTCGTGCGCACGCTTCGCACGGAGCGGCCTGGAACTCCCGCTCCCGAGAACGAAGTATATGGCATCGGCGATGTTGGTCTTTCCGGACCCGTTGGGACCCGTTACCACGGAGAAGCCGGAATTGATCGGGACGGAAACCTTCCTCTTGAAGGATTTGAAACCCTCCATGACCATTTTATCGATTTTTACCATGAATTTATTTGTCCGTGAATTCTTTTATTATTTCGCTGAAAAAACAAGATCACTTGATTTTCTCGGTTATTATCGCGGGGCATATCTTCTCGACCCCGTCGACCCTCTCGAGATTCTTCACGAATCTTGAAAGCTCACCGGAATTTTCGAACCAGCAGTCGATCAGAAGCATGTGGTCGCCGCTGGAAGAGCGCAGGCACATCACGTCCCTCATCGCCTTCAGCTTCTCCAGGACCGCCATGTAACGTTCGGGTTTCGTGTCCACGCCTATGAGCGCGTTTATCTCGAACCCTATCTTTCTGGGGTCGACCTCTATAGTGTATTTCTTTATGACGCCTTCGCGCTCCAGCTTGCTTACCCTTTTCCTTATCGCCGTCTCGCTGACACCAAGCCGCTTCGCGAGCTAGACGAAAGGTGTCCTCGAGTTCTCCTTGAGGGCATTTATCAGGT
>JAUXKD010000108.1 GCA_030624445.1 Candidatus Aenigmatarchaeota archaeon | reverse complement strand
GGAGATCCTGTCCTGTTCCTTCATGGCAACCCTACTTCATCCTATCTCTGGCGAAATATAATCCCTCACCTTTCAGATAGATACCGGTGTATAGCGCCGGACCTTATCGGGATGGGCAAGTCAGACAAGCCCGATATTCGGTATGGATTTTTTGATCACGTCCAATATGTGGATGGTTTTATCGAGGAGCTCAGTCTGAAAAATATCACCTTTGTTATACACGATTGGGGCTCGGCCCTGGGCTTTCATTATGCAAGCCGGTTCGAGGCCAACGTCAAAGCCATGGCCTTTTTTGAGGCAATTATCAGGCCGGCAAGATGGAAAGACCTTCCCCCTGACTTCAAGATGGGATTCAAGATGTTTCGTGCCCCGGTTCTTGGGTGGATGCTAATCTCTGTTATGAACGTCTTCATAAACAAGCTCCTTCCAGAAGCAGTTGTCCGGACTCTTTCCGAAGAGGAAATGGTGCGTTACAGGGAGCCCTACCCTGATATTCGAAGCAGGCGACCCATCCACCGGTGGCCCAATGAGATTCCCATAGACGGAAAGCCCGCTGATGTTCACCATGTCGTGACAGATTACAGCGAGTGGCTTACACAGACAGAATTGCCTAAACTTCTCTTTCATGCCGATCCAGGGGGAATTGTCCGCGAGAAGCAGATCGATTGGTGTCGAACCAAAATGAAGAATATATCGATAGTGGATATAGGACCCGGAATTCATTATCTCCAAGAAGACAATCCCCATCTCATTGGGGAAGAGTTGGTAAAGTGGCTCGACGGGCTCACTGACATCGAGACCACATAAACAGGCAGATCGCTTCGTCATTGATACTCCTTTCCATGTCTGTGGTTTTGCCAAAGATTTCTTTCTCCGTGCCCTCCGTGCCTCCGTGGTGAACCCAAGGTCAAGGTTTAGCTCTGTGCCCTCTGTGGTAAAAAACTATGTGGTGAAAAAACCCCTTGCACTAATTTTCCATTTAACGTATACAGTCACTCGCCAGTGGGATTTGCCACGGCGTAATTAGATTTTGTAGGTACGGATAAGCTTTATTGAGGATATTCTGAAGGTCCCGTGCTTTATGTTCCGGGACCTTTTGTTTTGCGAATCAGAATTGCTGTTCCGGAAAACTACAAAGAACAGAACAAAGGAGAAATAAAATGGCAGAAGGAACAGTAAAGTGGTTTAATGAGGCAAAAGGTTTCGGATTCATCGAGCAGACCGAAGGCCCGGATGTGTTCGTTCATTTTTCGGCTATTACGGCCGAGGGTTTCAAGACCCTGGACGAGGGCCAGCGCGTGACGTTCGATGTGGAAGACGGTCCCAAGGGCCCCCAGGCCAGCAACGTTTCAAGCCTGTAAGTTAATCTACTGATAAGCCAAAAAAGGCTCCGCGGCATTGAATGCTTCGGAGCCTTTTTTATGTTAACTCAGTTGATAGTTACAGGTTGATAGTTAGTTACTGAAATCTTTATGTTTAACTAACAACTAACAACCAACAACTATCAACTAATCCTGATGGAAACTTGAACTATATCGGCTGGCTAGTGAATGAAGTAGGCGATGGCGATCAGCAGGTCAGTTCCCAGGACAATCCCCACGTTGGCTCCCTGTGCCGGGATCATCTCCTCGAAGGCATCATGGTGTTTCAGGGTCGTCCTGGCTGCCTTCACGGCAAGGGGTACGGTCAGAAGCGAGATAAGGATTACAGCAGGAAACGCACCAGCGAGAACCATCAACAAGATGAAGAAATAACACGTTGCAAGACTCAAAACGTAGACCACCGCTGCTTTTTTCCTGCCGAGCAGTATGAGAAGATGTCTGCGACCCCCGGCCTTGTCAGCCTCAAGATCAGGAAACTCGTTAAGGAACAGAAGTAAAGCTGTCAGCAGCCCGGGCGGTATAGAAACGAGTATAACCTCCCCGGAAACCTGTCCTGTCATAGCATAGTAAGTGCCGATAACGACCAGGCTGCCAAGACATATGCCTGAGGCAAGCTCTCCCAGGGCAAAGCGTGTAACGTGGCTTGTGTAAAAGACAGACACAAGCCCTCCGATAACCGCCAGGACAAGAATCAGCCAGCCCGAGACCAGAGTAAGATAAGCACCTATTATAAAGGCAGAGAGAAGTGTTCCCCATGCAGCAACAGTGACCTGCCTTACAGTGAGGAGGCCCGCCTGAAGCGTTCCGCTGCCGCCGGAGAAAGGTGTTCGCCTGGTACGGCTGTCGATACCCGTCCGGTGGTCTGAAAGCTCGTTGAAGATATTGACCGAAGCGTGGGCCAGGACTGCACCCAGCAGGCACAAGGAAAAGATAAGAAAATCAAAACTACCGTTGTCGTGGGCCACGCCTCCGCCAATCATAACCAGGACCACGGCAAGAAGAAGAAACGGCGCTCGTATCTGACCAGCCCAGACCTTTATCGTATTGGGTATGTTCATTCTTAACCTCACAGGTAGGTATTGTGTATCGACAGGTTTCTCCAGGCTGATATTATCAGCCGCATGATGACAGAGGAGAAGATAAAAGAGTGATATTTAAATGCAAGAAAAATCGTGACCACCCGGTCACGATTTCCATGATAATTCGTTGTGGTGAACCTTCCACCTCCCTGCAGGCTCTTCATTGAGCTTGAATTCGAGAATGATTACCTGTGTGTCCTCCGGGGCGAGAACAGAAATTCGTATTGTAATACGGACTGAATACATGTTTTACTTGAAACCTGGAACCTGAACCTGCGCCCATAAAGCGCATAATCTCTTATCATTAGGCGTCATGGACTTCTACATTCCTCTCATAATTGCACTTCTGGCACTGGTAATCGGAGGCGTTTTCGCCCTGCTTCCGAAGATGGTGATACGGATCGTATGC
>JAUXKD010000021.1 GCA_030624445.1 Candidatus Aenigmatarchaeota archaeon | reverse complement strand
TTCCATCATCCATAAGGCTTGTTGGAATATTCATATTCTCGGAAGGAAACTATTAAAACATATAACTTTATTAATCTATTAATTTCAAAACCCATAGGAACTGACTGAATCGATAGGTATTCATATGAAAAATGATACAGGACTTGGACTCAAAGGTCCGGAAAAGACATGCGAAGACAGGAACTGCCCCTGGCACGGGCAGCTAGCCGTCAGAGGCAGGGTTTTCGAATGCACGGTCATGTCCACGAAGACGCACTTGAGTGCCATAGTCGAGAGAAGTTATCATCAATTAATGCCCAAATATCAGAGGTACGAAAGGAGAAAATCCAAGATCGTGGCGCACAACCCTCTCTGCATAGCGGCCAAATACGGGGACACGGTCGTGATAGCCGAGTGCCGGCCTATATCAAAAACAAAGCACTTCGTCGTTGTTTCGAAAGGTGGGGGAAAATGAAAGCGGTATCTTCCGGTACGGGCGAGGCGCTTCAGATCGGATCGGTTCTGAAGTGCGCAGACAACAGTGGAGCAAAGGTGCTGGAAATAATATCCATCAGGGGGTACAAGGGCATAAGAAGGAGAAGGCCGTCGGCAGGGGTTGCAGACATCGTCATGTGCAAGATTAAGAGCGGCACTGAGAAGGTAAGGCACCAGGTATTCAAGGCCGTGATCGTGAGACAGAAGAAGGAGTTTCGCCGGATGGACGGCATGAGGGTGGAATTCGAAGACAACGCCGCAGCCCTGGTAAACGATAAATTCGACCCCATGGGATCAATGATAAAGGGCCCGATAGCGAAAGAGGTCGTCGAACGCTTCAAGACCGTAGGAAAAGTGGCCGGTGTAATCGTTTAGACGTTTATGTGATGATATGCAGACTGCAAGCTTTTCGGATTTCCAGAAACTGGACATAAGGATAGGAAAGATAACGGAGGCCGAGAGAGCCGAAGGAACGGATAGGCTAATGAAGATGCAGGTAGATTTCGGATCTGAAAAGAGGCAGATTGTGGCAAGCATAGCAGGATTCTACACGCCCGAAGAGCTCAACGGAAAGGAGTGCCCGTTCCTTTACAACCTTGAACCCAAGAAGTTCATGGGGCACGAAAGCCATGGCATGATCCTTGCGGTCGACGTTGAAGGTGACAAAAGCGACTGTGTACTCCTTCATCCGAATAAAGAGGTAAATGCGGGAGCGAAGGTGGTCTGATGAAAAAGGAATGGTCAAGCAAGTGGGTATCGAGCACCCAGCCGAGGAAGCAGAGGAAATACAGGCATAACGCTCCTCTCCATGCGAGAAGGCATTTTCTGGCCGCAAACCTCGCAGCTCCCCTTAGGGAGAGGTACGGCAAAAGGTCCATGGTAGTCAGGAAGGGTGACGAGGTCATGATAATGAGAGGCGGGGTCAAAGGCACGAAAGGCCTGGTGGAGAGGGTGGATATTTCGAAGGAGAAGGTTTACTTGGAGAACGTCAAGGTGAACAAGGTTGACGGGTCCGCCGTGGCAAGGCCACTGTCCCCGTCGAATCTGATGATAACAAAGCTCAAGCTCGATGACAAGAGAAGGCAGGCTGTGCTGGAAAGGGCAGGAAGTCCTGCAAAGAAGGAAGAGGGCGGTGAATGAGTATGCACATGAAAAGATACACCATGCCGGGTTTCTGGCCCTTGGGAAGGAAGGTCAACAAGTTCGTCATGACCCCGCTTCCTGGTCCCCATAAGAAGCGTTTCAGCATGCCGCTTACGATTGTAATAAGGGACGTGCTCGGCTACACCGACACGGCCGCCGAGTCAAAGAAGATACTCGCCCGTGGCGATGTCATGATAGACAAGAAGACCGTGAAGGAAGAGAAGCATCCCGTCGGCCTTATGGACGTCGTCGAATTCCCATCGGTAAAGAAACAGTTCAGGGTAGTTGCATGTCACAAGGGACTGGAGCTGGTGGAAATAGACGCGAAGGAGTCGTCAAAGAAGCTATGCGCAATAAAGGGCAAGACCGTTATCAAGGGGGGTAAATTCCAGATCAGCCTGCATGACGGAAGGAACGTGATAGTCGGAAAGGAGAACAAGCACAGGCTTGGCGATTCCGTCCTCATAGAGCTGCCTACACAAAAAATTCTCCAGCATTGGCAGATAAAGGAAGGCGTGCCCGCAACAATAGTATCGGGAAAGAATGCGGGAGCGGCCGGCAAGATAAAGTCCGTTTACCAGAGGAAAAGAATGCAGGAAAAAAGCAGGGTCGTGATTGCCACGAAGGATGGCGAGATAGAGACCCTGAAGGAATACGTGCTGATTGGTGAGATCAAATGAATCCGATGAAAGAGATAAGGCTGGGGAAGCTGACGCTCAACATATGCACCGGGGAACCGGGACCCGAACTTGAAAAAGCGAAAAAAATGCTAGGCATAATTGCCGGGACAAAGATCGTTACCACGAAAACAAAGAAAAGGAGCACCTTCGGTGTTGCCAAGGGCAGGAATATAGGCGTCATGACGACCCTTAGGGGGAAGGAGGCAAGGGACGCACTCTCCAGGCTCCTCCGGGCAAGGGAAAACATTCTGCAGTCTTCACAATTCGACGAAAACGGAAACTTCTCTTTCGGGATTGACGAATACATAAATATTCCAGAGGTGGATTACGAGCCGGAAGTGGGAATAATAGGGCTCGATGTGTGCGTCACCCTCGAAAGGCCAGGCTACAGGGTAGGCAGAAGAAGGTACGAACGGCAGCGCGTCGGCAAGGATCACAGGATAAAGGCGGAAGAGGCGATAGGATGGGTCAAGAAAGAGTTCGGGGTCGAAGTGAACTGAGCGGTGATTCCATGGACTTCCCCAACATCGTCGATTTTTACGGGCACGTGCAAAAACTCAAGGGATTGCCCCGCTCCGGATGGGTTGCACGCGACATCGAGAATCCGGAGACCGTGGCGTCCCACTCGTTCGGGGTGGCCGTGCTCTCCATGGTGATGGGTGGAATCAGCGGTGAGAGCCTGAACATGGAGAAGGTTCTGAAGATGGCCCTGTTCCACGACATCGCCGAAGCCGTTACTGGAGACCTGACCCCCGACGATAAAGAATACAAGGACAAAGAGCCGCTTGAAGAGGATGCTCTCAAAGGGATGGTGGCTGACCTGCCATCCGCCATGAGGACTGAAATACTGGGACTGGTAAGGGATCTCAACGAGGGGAAGACCCCTGAAGCGAAAACCGTGGAATCGGCAGACAAGCTGGACATGGCGCTTACCGCCATTGGATACCAGAAAAGCGGGAAGCATCTCAAAGAATTCCTTGACATTCCACCGTCCCATTTTAGCGGTGCCGCCAGGGATTTTTTTGAATATATAAAAAGATTGGGTAACAGTGAATAATATGAGTTTTGAAAACGCGAAGAAACAGCTGCTGAACAAGCCGATAAAGTTAGCCAAATTTCTAAAGTTCTCATCACCGAAGAAGAGGGATTTCGGGAGGAATGCGACGCCATGCAGAAGGTGCGGCAAAACCGAAGGGGTAATAAACAAATACGGGCTACGGTACTGCAGGCAGTGCTTCAGGGAAGAGGCGATTAAACTGGGGTTCAATAAATACGGTTAGATCATTATGAGACACGACTTACTTCCGGATCTGTTTTCGGTTATAAAGAACGCCGAAGCCATAGGGAAAAAAAGCTGCATCGCACCGGCTTCCAACCTGATAAAGAACATTCTCCTCATCATGCAGTCCAAAGGCTACATAGGCGGTTTCGAATTCATTGACGACGGAAAGGGAGGCATGTTCAGAATAGAGCTGCTTGGAAAAATAAACGACTGCGGCGTCATAAAGCCGCGTTTTTCCGTTTCCAAACACGATTTCATAAGATGGGAAAAGCGTTTCTTGCCGGCCAGTGCCCTTGGTGTCCTTCTGGTCAGCACATCGAAGGGTGTCATTAATCACGACGATGCCAAGAAAGGAAACGTAGGCGGGAGGCTGCTTGGTTACGTTTATTAGGGTGGTATTATGAGTGTAGAAAAGAATATCAAAGAGGCATTTGATGAAGGCAAGACCGTTATCGGAAGGGGCAGGGTAATGAAATTGCTGAAGGCGGGTGGCCTGGAGTCGGTCGTATATGCCAGCAATTGCACGCCGACGACCGTAAAGGACCTCGAGTATTACGCGAGAATTTCAAAGATTCAGACAGAGAAATTCAACGGGGACGCCTCCAAGCTGAGCCAGGTGTGCAGGAAACCATTCAATATAACTATACTCGGCATAAAGAAGTAGTTGAAAATGAAAATAAAATTCGAAACTCAGACCATAAGAGATATAGCGGCATTCGAAAAGATTACAAAAGTTCACGTCAAGGACTGCATCAGGGATGAGGGCTGCGTGTATTTCATGGTAGAACAGGGAAAGTCGGGCCTTGCCATTGGCAAGAACGGCTCCGTTGCAAAAACTGTCGGGAGGGTGCTCGGCAAGACCGTGAAGGTCTTTGAGTTCGCCGAAGACGCGGAAGCCATGGTGAAGAGCATGGTACCTTCGGCGAAGGGTGTAGAGATCAACGGTGGGTCGTTGACGATTTCCATACCGAATGATGAGAGGTCCGTGGTGATAGGCCGGCATGGCCGGAACATCAAGATGATGAGGGAATTTTTAAAAAGACACTTCAAAATAGAATACCTGAGGTTGAGATAACATGGCGGGAGAGTTCGCATCAAGAAATCTGAAGAAGAAGAGGAAAAAGTTCAAGTGGGGCTCCAAGGCCGGAAAGAAGAAACTGCTGAAATTGTGGGAAAAGGACCCGCTGAAAGGTGCCCCGCTCGGAAGAGGGATAGTGCTGAAGAAGAAGGGCGTGGAGCAGAAGCAGCCGCACTCCGGCATAATAAAGTGCGTGAGGGTTCAGCTGATAAAGAACGGCGTACAGGTTACGGCATTCGTTCCCGGTACGAACGCCATCAGGTTCATAGACGAGCACGACGAGGTAGAGCTGGCTGGTGTGGGCGGCTCGCAGAAGTCGGCAGTCGGATCCATGCACGGCATTAAGTACAAGGTGATAGGAGTGAACGGCGCGTCGCTCAACGAAATGATCAAGGGGAAGAAGGAGAAACCGAAGACGGCTTAGAGGTGTTTGTATGCTTTTGTTCGACAGATGGAGCATGAAAGATGTGGCCGTGGAGGACCCGGGGCTCATGAAATACATAAACCTGAGGCCCATCGCCCTTCCGAGGACTTTCGGCAGGAACAGGGGAGACTTCCGGAAGAACGAGATGAACATCGTCGAGAGATTCATGAACAAGCTCATGATACCCGGGCACAAGGGAAAAAGGCACAAGCTCTCCAGCGGCGGGCTGTGCGGGAATTACCAGACCATAATGAGGGAGACAGCGAAGGCGTTCGAGATCATCGAGGGAAAGACCAAAAAGAACCCTGTCCAGATTCTGATCAAGGCCGTGGAGAACGCCGCCATGTATGAAGAGATAGCCGCCTACCAGCTGGGAGGCATAATAGCCAGGAAGGCCGTAATCACCTCGCCTCAGAGGAGGGTTGACGTTGCGCTCAGGCTCATAACGCAGGGCATATACATGTCCACTTTCAAGAACAAGAGGTCCCTGAGAGAAGTCATCGCGGACGAACTGGTCGCAATCGCCAACAACGACAGCAAGACCCTTCCAGTCCGGGAAAGGAATCGGATGGAGAAGGAAGCAGAGGGAGCCAGGTAGTACTTTTTTGCCCACCACGGACTTGTTAAAAATTCTATAAATTCGTTGCGAACTTTGACATTGACTTTCTGGGAACATCGAAAACTTAAATATGAATCGGCCAAACTATATGAATAGTTTAAGTGGTGTGTTCGGATGGCAAAAGCAGAAGTTGCGCATGTAATCAAGGAACTTATGGGAAGGCCGGAGCAGATAAGGAACATCGGCATAGTTGCGCACATAGATCACGGGAAGACGACGCTCACCGATAATCTGCTGGCCGGAGCAGGAATGATATCTGAGGATCTCGCAGGCCAGCAACTGGCAATGGACTTCATCGAGCAGGAGCAGGAAAGGGGAATCACGATCTATGCTGCCAACGTTTCGATGGTCCACAACGTCTCCGGGAAGGATTACCTCATAAACCTCATAGATACCCCCGGCCACGTTGATTTCGGCGGTGACGTCACAAGGGCCATGCGTGCCGTCGACGGAGTCGTGGTGGTCGCAGATGCCGTGGAGGGGTGCATGCCACAGACAGAGACTGTTCTCAGGCAGGCCCTCAAGGAGAGGGTAAGGCCGGTTCTGTTCATCAACAAGGTCGACAGGCTTCTGAAGGAGCTTAAACTGACGCCGGAACAGATGGAGGCCAGGTTCAAGAAGATCATAACAGAAGTGAACATGCTGATACAGAAACACTGTGAGGATGAGTTCAAGGACAAGTTCACGGTAAATGTGGTAGATGGGAGCGTCGCGTTCGGTTCGGCCCTCAGGAACTGGGCCATATCAGTCCCGATGATGAAAGATAGCGGGATAAGTTTCAAGGACATAATAGAGGTAACAACCCAGGGGAAGGAGAAAGAGCTTTCCAAGAAGGCCCCGCTCCACGAGGTGGTCCTGAACATGGTCATTAAGCACCTGCCAAATCCGCTGACGGCCCAGAGATACAGGATAAAGAAGATCTGGCCCGGCGAGTCGGATTCACCGATCGCAAAAAGCATGGAATTGTGCAGCCCGGACGGCCACCTCGCGGCGATAGTCACCAAGGTATACCCGGACCCGCATGCGGGCTATGTGGCGACCGTCCGGATATTCTCAGGAAAGATAAAGAGCGGGCAGGACCTCTATCTAGTAGGCTCGAAGAAAAGGGAGAAAACACAGCAGGTCTCCGTGTACAAGGGGCAGCAGAGGGTCACGATGGAAGAGGTGGTTGCCGGCAACATCGTTGGTATAGTCGGCCTGAAGAGCGCATTCTCCGGAGAG
>JAUXKD010000028.1 GCA_030624445.1 Candidatus Aenigmatarchaeota archaeon | reverse complement strand
CTTTCAAACGATTCCGGCTGATCCTCAAATGCTCCTTAGAAGACATTCCTTCGGCTGGAACAATGTGTTGTCACAGAACACGTCAACAAGCTGCCCGGCGCTGACGTTGTCCATGGGTATTATATCCCCGTTGGGATTTATCATCTGGTCCACCGTCTGGTTTTCCTGTTCCACTTCGACTGTTTCCAGGACAACGAAGTCCTTGAAACGCGCCACGAAATTCTCGTATGCCGCTTTTTTTTCCAGGCTCTCGTGGGTGCCTGTGTACAGGTGTTCTATCAGAACGCGCCCCGACCTCAGGATTGTTATCTTCTCGTTCGCTGTGAGCACCCTGTCGTAGACGTTCTGTATGATTAAGCCTTGTTGGGAGCTCTGTATGGTAGAGCTCATCGCTATTCCTACTACCCACGTTATCATCATTATCCCGATGAAGAGGGAAAAAACCCTCTGCTTGTCCAGTTTCATGGGTTTATCTTTCTCCTCATTTTTAAATAATTAACCACCTGCTCCGGTGTAAGGTCCGGGTTTTTGAGCCTCACCAGCTTCGCCTGCAGACCGATGGCCTCCAGTTCCTCTGGCTGCACGACTTCCACGAGGGAACGCATGTAGAGGTCAAGCGTTCTCGAGACCGTCCATTTGTGCATGCCGCTTCTTCTTCCAATCTCTGAGACCGTCAGAAATCCTTCATCACCCTTGGAGGCTTTCTGAAGGGCCTTGAATATCTTCATGATGTTGTAGTTCGTGTTCTTGTAATGATTTTTACCCATAGCTATCATAGCCCCGGGCGGATTCGAACCGCCGTCCCCGGCTTTCTTCGTTATCATACAACGCCTTTTTCAGCGCACAGCGCATGTGAAAGGGTCTCAAATCTTTGGAGCGTCCCTTCGAAGATGGATATTGACCGTTTCTTGCACGGACTTCCTCATGAAGAAGCTTAACACCAAAGGCCGGTATCCATGACCAACCCGTTGAATTTTGCGGGTTTTGGCCGCTAGACTACGGGGCTTCAATAAATAGATTGTCCTTTTAATTTATTTAAACATTCGGATGCGTTGTCCGAGAGTCTCCCCATCTGCTTTGACGCTTTCCGGGTTCCTCGCTTCACGAAGGTGTCTGCTGCCCTTTTTGGTTATGACAAAGCATTTTTCGCCCATGGGCTCGACCATTTTCAAGCAGTCTATGGACACAAGCTTCTGAATAGCTGTGTAAACGCCGTCGGGGCCATCTCCCATTCCATTCTTTAATTCACTGCGCCTTATAAGCAGCCGGCCGTTGATCATTTCCAGGACACTGATCTCCTTTTCGGTGAACTCTTTTTCGGTGAGCATGACATCTATTCCTTGAAGAGCAACTGCTCCTTGACGTTTTTCATCGTTTCCTTCCCCGCGAGATACTCTACCAGCCTGAGAGAAAATGCCATTGCGGTTGCCGGACCCTGAGAGGTGATTACATTGCCATCGGTCAGCACGCTCTCGCTTCTCGGCTTCGGGATGTACTTCTCAAGACCGGGGTATACGGTCGCCTTCACATTGGTCAGTATACCGGCCTCGGCAAGAACTGTTGGCGCACCGCAAATCGCTGCCACCAGTTTGTCATCCCTATGGAACACTCCTATGATCTTCATGATTTTGTTGGATTTCGAGAGGTTGCTGTAGCCGGGTGAGCCACCCACCAGAACAACTGCGTCGTAGTCTTTCTCAACGATGTCATCAAGTTTGGCGCCGGCAAGCACTTTCACTTTACTGCTGCCTTCCACTATGGGTCCCGGCAGCCCGGCAACGGTCACCTTTATGCCGGCCCTTCTGAGAACGTCTACAACGGTCATTGCCTCAATTTCTTCAAATCCCTCCGCCAGCGGAACAAGTACGTTCAATTTATCACCATTATTGGAATATCTGTTTTTATTACTTTTAAACACCTTACGTCACTGCGAGCATTTCGGCAATCTCGGATCGAAATACTTCACGACCATGGATCCGCTTGCCGTTGATATGCCACGTCAGACACTGCGTCTTCATCGGCACGTCCCTTCACTCTGCTTACGGATGCAAGAACAATTAAAATTGGGCACAGCAATATAAATGTTTTTAAACAAAGAATTGTCAATATTCATAAAATATTTAATAGAGTTATCATCTATTAGTAAAGGGGGTCGATGAAATGCCTATAATAGGACTGGGTCTCAATTCGATTGAGGCAAGCAAGAAAAACGAACGGGTGGAGCAGCAGGAAGTCAAAGTCAACAGCACGCCTCATATAACCGACGTAAAGGAGGTCGACCTCCCAAACTTCAGCCAGAAGGCGTTGTCCATAGAATTCGACTTTCTGACCGTCTACGATCCCGCTCTGGCAAAAATAACAATAAAGGGCACGGTGATGTATCTGTCCGACAATATCAAGGATGTAGTCACTGAGTGGAAAAAGAAGAAGCGCCTGCCTGAGGATATGTCCATGGAAGTGCTCAACTACCTTTTCCGTCATTGCCTGCTAAAGTCTTCCGTTCTGGCGGACGAGTTGCAGCTTCCGCCTCCGATGCCCATGCCCAGAATAACACCCAAAAAAGAGTAGTTCTCTGGTTCTTCGCACGTGGCGAATGCGTCAGAAGACGCCCGAACCCCACAGGAAGAAGAATATGATAAGCGAGCCTGCGATGAAGAGCATTATCACTGTTCTAAAAGAGCTGAAAAAGAACTTGGCGAGGAAAAAGATTACCGCGGCCAGTATGATGAACGCCATAATCGCAGCAACGGTCCCTCCCGCCGAAGAGACGAAGAAGAGGGAGGATATCAGTTCCCCGAGCAGTCTTATGACGCTGAAAAACGTGTCCACCGAGTTCTTAATGATCACCATCATCATTTCGAGTATTATGGACAGTACGCTCTCAGCCATGATAAGTATTTGACCGCGGAAATAAATAAAATTCGTGAGACGTCAGAAAAATTTTCCAAGGCTTGACTGCTTTCTTTCTTCCTCGACGTCCCGCAGCTTTTCAAGGGTTTTCTTTATCCTCTCGTTGCTGAAATCGTGATCAATGAGTATTTCCTTCACCAGATCAGGGTCGGGAAGCCTTTTTTCTATTCCGAATTCCTCGGCGGGCGGATTCTTGAAAAAATCGAAAATCTTCTCCGCCGGCGTATCGGAGTTCCACTCCACCTGCGCTAAAACGGCTTCAAGCGTTTTCTGCTCCTTCACGAGTTCCAGCGCCTTTTTCGGGCCCAGGCCCGTGACTCCGCCGGGATTGTAATCGGTCCCTGTCAGGATGCCGGTGATTATAAGCTGGTCGTGTGTTATCCCCATGTCCGAAAGGAGCCTGTCCAGTTCAATCATGTGCGGCTTTATAACGACGTAAGTCTCCTTTTTGGGCAACTTCCTCTTCCCGGTGATAGTGAGGTTTCTGATCAGCCTTTTCGCGCCGAAAAGGAGGGAGTCCCAGTCCTGGGAACCGCATGCGTAAACGGTTCCCTTTTTGTTGAGATAAGCTGCTTCCGCCTCGCCCTCACTTGGGCCCTGCACCCACTGGACCCCCATTGCATCGAGCAGTTTTTTGGCCTCATCGAGCATCTCGTCCGTGAGTTCTGATGCCTGCTGCGAGAAAAGCCTGATTTTTTCGGTGTCGCCCACCTTCACGGCCTGCTCCCATTTCTCCTTCGCTTCTTTCCTGATTTTCCGCCTCATGAGCTGGGTTCCCTTCTTGAAATCGGGAGCGCGCCCGTCGAAAACGAAGACCGGTCTGAGGCCGCTTTCCAGCATCCTCGTGGTACGGTAAAAAAGGCCGGAAAGATGGGAAGTGACCCTCCCTTCGGAATCCTTCAGGGGCTCTCCGGTAAACCTGTCCCTGATGATGGAAAGGAACTGATAGATCGTGTTGAGTGCGTCTACGGCTATCACCTTTCCCCGCAGGGATCCCATCTCAATTTCCCGGGGGACGACTATTTCCCTTAAATTGACTCCCATAAGAAATTCTTTCCCTCCGGACTAAAAAATCGTTTCTGGTGGAGTTCAGTCGGCAGCCATGTTGAGTTCGAGCATCTTCATGAAAAGCTCGGCATCGTTGAGATGCCTCTTGGCCTTGTCGAAATCTCCGTTATCCACGCTCTTCTTGACTCCCTCAATCTGCATTTTCACCTTGTTGTACCATCCTCTTTCCCTCTCCCTAAGGCCTTCGATGTCTATATCATTAACATGCTTCTCCAGTTCCTTGACCAGTCCCATCATGCCGTCTATCAGTTCCGCTTCTCCTTTCTTTATCGCTTTCACCACTCCCTCGCCGCTGGGTATTTCGGGCATCGGGGGCAGCTTTCTGAGAACAATCCATTTCCTTAAGAACACGCCTGAAACAAGTAAGACTGCGATTATTGCACCGCCCATTGCAGCGAGGATGTAGTTTGCCACGAGCCAATCCAGGATCATGCTCAGGTAGGTCTCTTCAGGCGCTACCGCCTTTATCTTATCGAAGTTTTCCTTTGCCTCGCTAAGCAGGGTGATGGCAGAATCGAAGTCCCCGGTTTCCAGCTTACTCCTGCCGTCTTCGATCTTTCCCAGCGCCGTGTTGTAATAACCCAGATCCGCCGCACTCATCAGGCCTTTGTCCAGTCCTTCGAGATTGTCTTCAAGCTCCTGGAACTGGTCTGTCAGTATTTCAAGATAGCTCTTGGTGATGTATATTTTCGAGGACACCGTCTCGGTCAACTGGTCGGAGATCACTCTGAGCGTGTAATCGTACGTCCCTCTCCCGATCGTCCTGCTGGCGCACACACTGAAAGATACCGTGGCCTGCGCTCCCGATGCGAGGGTGGTTATTGACTTCGACGGCTTGATCGAGCAGCATTCTATGCTTGCTGAGTTTGTGTGCAGGTTTGAAAGTGTAGAACCTCCCGTGTTTTTCACGGTTATTGAGATGGTCCTGCACTCATCGCCTCCCAGAGACAGAGGCAGCAGTGTCAGGTCCATGTCCCTTTCTCTCATTTCATAGCCCACCATTGCGAAAGCGCCAAATCCTGTAGGCATCGAGCGGTAGTAATACCATTCGTCATCTTCCGAGATTTTCGAAGTCGCTATCCTGCTCCAGGACCCATCGGAATACCTGAAAAGGTAAACGTCTGCCGGGTTTATTCCCTTGCTTTCAACCCAGCTCTTGCCGACCTTGAAGTCTATGGTTATTCTTGCTATCGCGGAATCGGGAAGGTTGAGCGGCGTGAATTGCAGATACTTGTACACGCTTCCCTCGGACGAGGATACGGGAACGGGTGCACCGGACGGCTTGCCGCTTTCCTTGACGACCACCCTCACGCTGTTTACATTCTGGTTGGTGAGAAGCTCAACACTTTCTATTTTGAGGCTGTCGGATTTTGTCAATGTTCTGGATTTGGCTATATTCGCAGTCATATCCCCGAAGTCTAACGTCTCGGACACCAGGCCCCCGATAAAGCCGCTAGGCCCGCTGGGTCCTCCTGGACCGCCGGGTCCTCCGGGAGTCAGGGCAACTGTAACTTCAATGTTTTTAACCTCCTGGTCAGTGATCGTATACTGCGGCGATGAGTTCGTGTTATAGCCTGACTTGGAAGCGCGGGCCGTGAGGTTCTCGTTATAGACGGTCGCATTGACGGCGACCACGGCTATGCCGCTCGAGTTCGTCGCCCTTGAATCCACGTCGACAGAGTTGTTGTACCTGAGGGTGACAGTGGCGCCGGAAAGCGGGCTGCCTCCGGTTGAAACAGTGACGAAGAAGTACCCGTAATCCTTTCTCTTTAAATAGACATCAACATCGTTGTTGTCACCGCTAACGGTGTCGAATGGGACGACTTTGCTGGTGTAGTTTTGCGACTGCAAGCTTATGTTGTAACTGCCGTCTTCCAGTCCCGTGAACGTTATGCTGCCTGAGATTGTCGTACCGTTCATAAGCGAGCCCGTGGTGTTTATCGCCACATCACCGGTTTCGTTGAGAAGGCTGACTGTCACGTTTTCCGTGATTGAGACCCCAGTCAGATGGTAAATGTCGACCGTCAGTATCCTCAGCCTCATGACGAAGGTGTTGGAATTGTTCGTTGCTATATCGGTCGTGTTGAACGTCCAGTTCTGCGAAAAGTAGTCATTTGAAAGAACGCTGACAATCAGGTTTGTCCCGTCCGGAACGTAGTTGAATACGACCGTGTCATTCATGCCTGTTTGCGGCCCAATCACCGTTCCGTTCGTACCGTTCACCGGCCCGCCGGCCGAGTTGGTCAGGCTCACGTTTACTGGATAATCAAGGATGGTGCTGTCAGGGTCCCTGAGGTAAATGTAAATCGTCCTTTCATCAAGCGTGAAGTTGTATGTGTCCATGCCCTGGATTATATCACTCG
>JAUXKD010000093.1 GCA_030624445.1 Candidatus Aenigmatarchaeota archaeon | reverse complement strand
GTGTTGGTTACCTCCCAAACACTCTGTGTTCTCTGTGACCTCTGTGGTTCAAAAAGGGTCTTTCTTCTCTTTGGTGAAAAGCTGTTACTAACTCTCTGGAGAAGTATATGGATAAGTCTGTGGAAAAATATTGTCATTTTGTTTCTGTGGAATACTCAAATATATCCCCAGAATCTCCCACAGACCCATCCACAGCTGTTTTTCTTTGCTTCCAAGCTCTTATAGACCTTTCCCCGAAATACACAGTTACTACTTTACCTACTACTATATTTTATTTATAATTAAAGAAGTGCTAAGTGATACTTACGGTGAGGAGTTGCCTTCAAAAAACACCGTTCTCATAAACGTCGTGTGTTCTGTGACAGAGTAACCGGGGGACAAGCATTCCCAACCGTAAGAACCTAATGAATTTATTTCGAGTAGATACTTTGTTGCCGAAGGAGTCCGGCACAGCCAGGGTGTGTCTGTGTGGTTGAAACAGGTAGCCGACCCTGATGATCACGAACCAAGAACAGGAGGTCTGTGGTGTTAGCGTTCTCAGTAAATAGGGAAAACTTTCTTCGTGGTTTGTCTCGTGTACAGAATATCGTTGAGAGGAAAAATACAGTTCCAATCCTAAGCAACGTTCTGTTGGATGGAGCAGGGGAGAAACTCAAACTACTGGCGACTGATAGGGAGATAGGCCTTTCGGGCTATCTCGAGGTAGCCATCAAGAGTGAGGGCGCTGTTACCATATCGGCGCGAAAGCTGTATGAAATAATCAAGGAGCTTCCGGCAGAATCTGAGATCACACTGCAAGTTAAGGACAATAACGTATCACAAATAACCTGTGGCACCGCCTCTTTTGACTTAAAGGGTTTGCCTGCCCAGGACTTCCCAAACCTTCCGAGTTACGAAGATTCCAACTTCTTCTCCCTCGACTCCAATACCTTCAAAGAGATGATAAGAAAAACAATTTATGCGGCATCTACAGATGAGACCAGATATAATCTCACAGGGATTCTTTTTTCTATGGAAGAGGATTCCGGCAAAAGTTTTATCCGCATGGTTGCGACTGACGGACACAGGCTTGCAATGGTGACAAGAGAGGCCAACGGGAAGATTCGGCCCGGAGAAAGCGTTGTAATACCAAGAAAATCACTGAACGAGGTTAAGCGCCTGTTGGACGAAGGAGATGGTGACATAGAGCTGGACTTTGCAAAACAGCACGGCGTTTTCAGGAAAGACTCAATAATACTTACAACACGTCTGATAGATATGTCGTTTCCCAGCTACCAACAAGTGGTTCCGAAGGGTGATATGGGTGCTGCAATAGTTTCAAGGGGGGCTCTAACATCAGCCATTAGAAGGGTATCCATTCTGTCATCTGAAAGGTCCCGTGCGGTAAAATTCTCATTTTCGGGAACTGACCTTACAGTTCACACCAACAATCCGGATCTGGGTGCGGCAACCGAATCGGTGCCGATCCAGTATGATGGCGACGATGTTGAAATAACCTTCAATGCCAAATACATGCTTGACACACTTGGGACGATGGATGCGGATGATATTACCGTAAACCTTTCTGACGAGTTAAGCCCCTGCCTGATAACCCAAAAGGAAGACGAAGGATATATAGCGGTTATCATGCCTATGCGCGTCTGAATATGAGGCTCCTCTGGACCGAGTTGGACCGATTCAGGAATCTGAAAAAACAGAAGGTATATCTTCATCCCCGCTTCAATCTGCTTGTTGGAAGAAACGGTCAGGGCAAGACCAACTTTTTAGAGGCGGTCGGATATTTGGGAACCCTCAAATCTTTCAGATCAGCGAGCAGGTTCGAGATGATCGAACACGATGCCGATATGTGCAGAGTGGCCGGCAGGTTTGAAAACGGCCAGACAGGTTGGACAGCTTCTTTTTCATTGGCGCATGACGGCCGCACGCAGTTTCTCGATGAGAAGAAGATACCATCCCCTGATAAGTATCTAGGGTGGTCGGGCATTGTAAGTTTTATTCCAGATGATGTAGCTCTGGTCTCAGGAAGCCCGTCATCGAGGAGAAAGGTTGTTGACAGGGCAATTTTTCAGAAGACGGATGGATACGCCGTCGAATACAGAAAGTTCCTGAGGGTGCTGAGAAACAGGAATGCACTTTTAAGAAATCAAAGAGCCTCGCATGAGGAGTGGAAAAGCTGGACAAGATCCCTTTCAGATGCCGCCTCCTTGATCGTCAGACACAGAGTAAGGCTCCTTTCAGAGATTAGCCCTCACATGGAGCGTATCGGCAAAGATTTGTGCCTTGACGGAAAACTCACCCTGGATTACCAGCCCACCTTTCGCCTGGAGAACAACGCTTCGAAAGAGGACGTCACAGAAGCTCTTTACGAGGGTTTTGTAATCGCAAAGAAACGCGATATGGATGCCCGCCACACTACGGTCGGACCACACAGGGACGATATATGTTTTGCTCTTGGTGGACAGAGCCTCGCAAGGTACGGTTCCCAGGGACAGAAGAGGACGGCTATTCTCACGTTTAAACTGTCCATTGCCCAAGTTTTAAAAGATACGCGGGGCACCTACCCGCTGGTGTTGTTAGATGACGTTGCCTCAGAGTTGGATGAGACAAGGAGAAGGGCTCTGGGTACGTTGATCTCCGAGATAGATGCGCAGTTTGTTGTTACCACAACAGGTGACGACTATATGTTCCTGTCTGACCGCAAGGGATACGTTATGACGGTAGAAGACGGGAAAATAGAAAAGACAGGGAACGAGGGAGAGCAGAATTTTGGCTGAAACTAATAAGAAAAAGAAGGGCCGAACCAACAAGGCCTCCGCAGGCGCCACAAAATCAACCGGAGTCGCGGCAAAAACGAAAAAAGCATCAAAGGCTGAATCCAAAGAGCAACCGAAAAAGACGCCTGCCAGAAAAAAGTCGACCACCGAAACCCGGGGAAAGAGATACACTGCAAAAGAGATCAAGGTCCTTGAAGGGTTGGAAGCGGTCCAGCGCAGACCTGCAATGTACATCGGCAACACTTCCACCGAGGGCCTGCATCACTTAGTGTACGAAGTGGTGGATAACAGCATCGATGAAGCCATGGCTGGCTACTGCGACAAGATTCTTGTTACGATCAGGGCTGATAACAGCGTTGTTGT
>JAUXKD010000022.1 GCA_030624445.1 Candidatus Aenigmatarchaeota archaeon | reverse complement strand
GCATACGTGACTACATGAGGAAGTGCGGCTTTTCAAAAGCCGTGATAGGGCTTTCAGGAGGGATAGATTCCGCCGTCACCTGCTGTTTGGCGAAGGAGGCTCTTGGAAGCGAGAACCTTCTTGCCGTTTCCATGCCTTCGCCTTATTCTTCCAGGGGAAGCCTGGACGACTCCAAGAAGCTTGCCGGAAACCTTGGAATCGATTATAAAGTGGTTCCAATTTCAGGGATATACCAGTCTTACACCGAGACGTTACGCAGGCATTTCAAGGGAAGCAAGATTGACGTCACAGAGGAAAACCTGCAGGCCAGAATAAGGGGGAACATCCTTATGGCGTTTTCCAACAAGTTCGGTTACCTCCTGCTCTCAACCGGGAACAAGAGCGAGGTGTCTGTAGGCTACTGCACCCTGTACGGTGACATGAGCGGGGGGCTTGCAGTTATCTCTGACGTGCCCAAAACCATGGTTTACGAACTGGCCCATTACATGAACAGGGAATCGATTATTATACCAGGGGAAATCGTCGAAAAGGCACCCTCGGCCGAACTGAAGCCGGGCCAGAAAGACCAGGACACCCTGCCCCCTTACGATATTCTCGACAAGATACTTCATCACTACGTTGACGAAGGCCAGACCGTGAAACAGATACTCGAGAAGAATTTCGACGCCGGAACTGTCGAATGGGTGGCGAAGGCTGTCAACAGGAACGAATACAAGAGAAGGCAGGCGCCTCCCGGACTCAAAATCACAACCCAGGCCTTTGGTCAGGGAAGAAGGATGCCGATCGCGGCAAAAAAGGATTGAGTGGCTCCATTTAAAAGCACGCTTCGGTTTAATTGATTCTATGAAAGCGAAAGATATGGAAGCCTTCGGGAAGCCGGCCGTTTTAAGGGTGGCCAGGAGTGTTCTGAAGACTGGAGCCGTGTGCGACCACTGCCTAGGAAGGCAGCTGGCGCAGGTCTCCACGGGAATGACCAACAGTGAGAGAGGAAGAATCCTCAGGAAGGCCCTGAAAGCGAAAAAAAGCAGAAAGAAGTGCGCCGTCTGCAGCGACATCTTTAGAAGGCTTGAAAAATACGCGGACAACGCCGCTAAGAGGCTGCTTAAGATAGAGTTCGGCACTTTCGTGGTCGGAACGAGACTGAGCGGCGACATGATTGCAAGGGAGGAGTCCCTGTGAGAGGACGTTGGGATAGATTACTGCGAATCCATAAAATCCGAGCTCAACAGGGAGCTGGGGAAGCTGATATATTCCAGGATAAAAAAGGAAGTCGACGAACCCAATCCGGATGTTGTCGTCCTTCTTAACCTCGAAAAGGACAGGGTGGACCTGAATGTTAATTCCCTCTTCATCAGCGGGAATTACAAAAAGCTCGTGAGGGGGATACCCCAGACGAAATGGGACCGATACGATGAAACCGTGGAGGACATAATAGCCGGTCCGGTAATGCTTGCCACAAAAGGGGAGGCGCATTCCCTTCATGCGAGCGGCCGGGAGGACATCGACGCTCTCTGCCTCGACGGCAGGCCCTTCGTCCTTGAGATCGGAAACCCCGTTAAGCGCAGCATCGATCTGAAGAAAATCGAAACCCTGATCAGGAAAACCAAGAAAGTCGAGGTTTCGGACCTGGAATTCTCGAGCAGGAAGGAAGTCAGAAGAGTAAAGTCCATGAGGCCCGACAAGACCTACAGGGTGGTCGTGCGATTCTCCAAGCCGGTGAAAAAGATAGAAAAAATCGCAGAGATCATCGGAGACGTGAGCCAGCACACACCGCTGAGGGTTGCGCACCGCAGGGCAGACAGGACGCGCAGGAGGAAAGTGAAGGACATAGTATGGAACAAGATAAACAATAAAAAGTTTGAGTTACAAATAAAAGGAGAAGCGGGATTATATATCAAGGAACTTGTAACGGGCGACGACGGGGGAACAAGACCTTCCGTGTCCGGAAAGCTTGCTAATCCGGCCGTCGTGGAATCGCTTGATGTAATAAGAATCTGGAAATGATCAACATGGTAAAGGCGTCTAAGGGATTGAGGACAGGTACCAGGAGGAAACTTTCAAGGGCCTTCAGGAGCAAATTCACGGTCACACCCTACCTTAGGAAGTTCGACGCAGAAGAGAGGGTGATCGTCAGTCCCAACTCCGCCTCGCGCAGGGGAATGCCGCATGTAAGGTTCATGGGAGCGTCAGGCGTCGTGAGGGGGAAAAGGGGAAATGCCTACATAGTGGAAGTGAAGGACGGCAACAAGAAAAAAACGATAACAACGGGACCCGAGCATCTTGTTCCTGTCGGGAAGGGGTGAATTTATGGAGACAAAAAGCGAGAAGTTCGTCACGAGCTACGATGCATTGAGAATCCTTAAAAGGAAAAGCAAAGAGGGCGAGCTCAACTACGAGCAGAAAAACGCCCTGGATTATCTCAGCAAGTACTACAAAGCGGCGGAAAAGGAGATCAAGTCCCTCGTTGAGGGTATTGGAAAAATGGAGAAGCTGAACGAAAAGCACATAGTCAGCATAGTGGAGATGATGCCCCGGGATGAAGACGACCTGAGGCTGTTGTTCGCTAACGATAGGATAGTCCTTTCCGATGACGAGAAGAAAAAGATACTGAGTGTAGTCAAAAAGCACTCGAAGTGACTCAATTTCTTGAATAAATATCCACTGGATCACCGATATCTTTATAAATGGATACATGAAAGAATATAATACCTTCCATCGAATATAATCACTGTTAAGGAGTAAATTATTATGCAAAAACCTCAAGCGAAAGCGAAATGCCCGGAATGCGGAAGCGAGAATATCACGTACGATCCGAGTAAAGGAGAATCCGTATGCAAGAAGTGCGGACTCGTTATTGACGAATCCATGATAGACTTCACCCAGGAATGGAGGGCCTTTGACGAGGACCAGAGGTCGAGAAGGGTGAGGACTGGTGCCCCGCTTACGCCCACCAAGCACGACCAGGGCATAACCACTGAAATGGGCAAGGGAAGAGGTGAACTTTTCAAGGTCGCTCCGAAAAAGAGGGCCCAGTATTACAGACTGACGAAATGGCACAAAAGGCTAATAAAATCAAAAGACAGGAACCTTTCTTTCGCGTTTTCTGAACTTCAGAGGCTCGTCTCCTTTCTGAGACTTTCCCAGTCCATACACGAGAAGGTGGCCAAGCTTTATGAGAAGGCCGTTGACGAGGGGCTGGTGAGAGGAAGGAGCACGGAGTCCATCATATCTGCTCTTCTTTACACCATATGCAGGGAGGAAGGGGCGCCAAGGACCCTGGACGAGATATCCAAGGCTTCCGGCATCAACAGGAGAGACATCGGCAAGACCTACAGGTACGTCGCAAGGAAGCTCAGCATGAGGATACTGCCCGCGAAGTCCCAGGACTACGTCCCGAGATTCGGTTCTTTGCTGGGGCTTTCCGAGAAGGTTCAGGTAAGGGCGGTGCATCTGCTCGACGATGCCAGCCATTACGATGTTACCTCTGGAAAGGGTCCCATAGGAGTCGCCGCGGCCGCTCTTTACATAGCAGCGGTTCTCGAAGGGGAGAAGAAAACCCAGAGAGAGGTGGCGGACGCGATAGGGGTGACAGAGGTAACCATCAGGAACAGGTACAAGGAAATAATCGAGAAACTCGGTATAAAGGAAGAAGTGGAAGAGAAGGTCAGGGAAGACGAAGAAGAGGAAAAAAAGTGATGAACGGCTTCCAATTTCACACATTTTATTTTTTAAAACTGCATTATATCATGATTCAGTCAGTATATAGGTGATTATCATGATAGAGTATCGGGAAAAGCATCACGGTTACATCAAAAATAACAAACTGAAAATACCAGATGATTTACAAAGGTATTTACAACCTGGTATGGATCTGCATTTCTTTCTTTTCAGAGATGGTCATTTCGGTCTGTGTAATAAGGAACAGTGCAGAAAAATTTTTAAAGGGCAAGAGAAAGAAACTGCCAAAAGAACGGGAAAACTGTATTTGGAGAGAGTGTTTTACAGTGATCATGTGAAAGATGAAATCGAAATAGATGAAGATGGAAAAATTTCTGTACCGTCTTCTTTGAGGAAGAGGTATTTTCCTGACGGAAATGTTATAATCGGTGAAAGAGACGGACGAATTGAAATATGGGACAGTGAGAAATACTTGAAGCATTCTGAAAATCAAGCCCTTTTAGAGTTAGCACAGAACATTTGATTCTGTCTCTCTTCAATCTAAAAGTCCATCGCGGTCGCTATCTCTTTCTTCAGCCCGGGTACCTGCTTCGCCATCTCTTCCTTGGTCTTTTTTACCTGATTTTTGAGCAGCTTCCGCATTTCGCTTTCGCTCCGGTACGTGAAGGGGTTGAATTTCTGCAAATCCTGGTCGGGTATCCCTGGAACCTTCTTTGGCACAAGCACCTTTTTGCCCCATATCGGGTGAGGCTCGTACTCCACGGCATCCCTTGCAGCCTGCAACAGGAACATCTCGGTCTCCTCTATACTCGGTCCCACTCCGCCTACCGGTTTCTTTTTCCCGTCTATGACCTTGAACACCGGCTTGGGCGCACCGTTTTTCATCTCGTATTCGGTCCCGACCCTGCCTGTGGTGTTTATCAGATAGCATTCGAGTGCGTCCTGGCCCCTTTTATTATCACGCGCGCGCTTGAATTCCCAGAACCTGTGTACGTGGTTCGCATTCGTGGCACTCTTGCCGACTATGAAAGGGTTGTAGAGTGCGGAGAACTTCTCCTCACCAATACCCTTGTCGCCCTGTGCTGGGTGGCCGATCGTTCTGCCTGCAGCGAGAGTTGCTGCCGCGAAATCGGCATCATCAATCTTCACCCATGCGTAATCCGCAAGGTATCCGGGTGAAATCAAGACAGCTATGTTGGGAGGAAACTTTATGTCGATGCTCCCGTCGAAAAACTGCCCCATGTCCTCCAGATACAGGACGGTCCTTGAGTTCTTGTTCGGCATTCCCCGGTATTGAAGGTTTTCGGCCAGGAAGTCAGGCTTCCCGTCGGCGTCCCTGTCCGTGTTCTCGTGGTAGGCCCGGGGGCTCATGCATGACATGTACATCGCGGCCTGGTTGCTGCCCAGGTCCTCTGTCTTTGTCCAGGCCCCGGACTCGCTCCCTTTCACGGAATCCGCGAATAGACCCACTATGTCATCGTTCTTTATGTACTGGTTTTTCACGAGCTTCAGGACGTCGACTCCCCTGTCCATGAAGAACTTGGTGTTGTCCTTGTTGAATATGTACATCCCGTGGGTGCTTTTCCCTGACCCGGTCAGCCCCCAGATGACCATACCCACATCCTTCCATTTACCGTTCACGTCCTTGACCGTGAACTGCTTGGAACCCGCGTGGATGCCGGTCCCGCCTTTCTTGTAGACGTGGTATATCCAGTGCGTAAGGGCCATCTTTTTCCATTCGCCCATGTAGCTTGTTGTCGTCCCTACGGAGAACCAGTGTTCCGGAAACTTTATCACGAACATCGGCGTCTTCCCTTCGGATCCGGGCAGCGTGGCCGGAGTCCACAGGCCCGGTAGCATCAGTGCCTCCATGTCCGGTTTGTGTCCAGGCTCGACAGGGAAAGTCGTCTCCTTCCATCTCAGAGCTATGTCCGGATACTTGGAGTCGGTCCACAGCCTCGCATGGAACTTCACGCTCTCGTCCTGCCCGTATGCGCCGTCCGTTTTTATCAATTGATTCGGTGCAAGCACGTATTCGAGCGCGCTCCTCATGAGTATTCTGTGCTCGTGCTTGAGCTGGTCGTTGTCATCAACGACCGCTGTGTTCCCTTTGCTCCTGCTCCATATGTTGGAGCTCCACCCGTAGGACCCGTTCCCGTAGTTTTCCCCGTAGAACTCGGACTGCTTCAGGAGGACCTCCTTGGCAGGGTTGTCGATACAAGTGGTCCAGCCGTGGTTTTTCTTCCACTCGATTATATTGTGGAAAGATGAGATGAAGTTCTCTATGGTCAGGTCCCCTATGTGGGGTATCAGTTTCATACAGCCACTCCTTATCAAGGGAAAATGTCTTTACAACATATAAATATTTTTAAAGATTTTTTTACAAATGTCAATATGAAAATAACAAAAAAGGACAAAATGATAATTTCCGAGCTCCTGGATGACGGAAGGATGAGGTTCTCGGACCTCGGCTCAAGATGCAAAATAAGCAGGCAGACGGCGTTCAACAGGGTGAAGCAGCTGAAGAACAGCGGCGTTATTGAGAAGTTCACAGTCAGGCCGAGCCGCTCAAAGCTCGGACTGGATTTCAGGGCTTACATCCTTGTTACTGCGGAACCGGGGAAGGAACACAGGGACGCCCTGCTCGAACTGCTGAAAAACAAGCAGCAGATATCCCAGATACACAACCTTTTCGGCAGGTTCGACTTCTTCCTGGAGGTCGTCGTCGCAGACAAGGACGAGCTTGCCGTCCTGCTGAACAACATACACCAGTTCGAGTCGGTCACCAAGACCGAAACGTTCATAGTTTATGAGACCCTCAAATACGAGCCCGAGGGGCCTATGAAGTACAGCCTGAATGAGTGAATGAGCTACCCTGCGTAATAATACTCTCCCTTTTCCTTCTGCTCCCTGTCAAGCACCGACCCCGGTTTGTTCGCCCTCGCCCTGCCCGTGTGCGGGTCCCGGCGGAAAGTTATACCGGACCTTTTAAGGAAGTTGTTCATACCATCCCTGGGATTCAAGGGAGCGTTCCCGAATCCCCTGACGCCTCTCACACCGTCGAAGACCATCAGCCTGTCCGCGACGGCGTCAAGAATCTGCAGGTCGTGGTCAACTATGAATGCGGCGACCTCCATGTCTTCCACCACTTCCCTCACGAGCTTCGCTACCCTCAGCCTCTGCTC
>JAUXKD010000047.1 GCA_030624445.1 Candidatus Aenigmatarchaeota archaeon | reverse complement strand
CCTCCTCAAGCGGTGTTTACAACATCACCGTCGTTGCGAGCGACGGCAACCTCACGGATTCGCACCAGTGGAGGCTCATTGTATTTGACACGATAAAGGTACCCATCCCTCCCGGACCCAGCGGAGGACAGTTGGGAACAGCCCCCTGCATTGAAAACTGGAGATGCACGTCGTGGTCCGAATGCTCCAAGGAGGGCATACAGATAAAGGTTTGCGTGGACCTTGCCAAATGCAACACCACGGTAAACAAGCCGGAGGACTTGAGGAGCTGCATTTATACGCCAAGTCCAGACTGTTATGACGGCATCACGAACTGCCATGACGGCCATTGCGAGATACTCACCGACTGCGGCGGCCCGTGCCCTCAATGCCCGACATGCTCCGACGGTATAAAGAACTGCCATGTCAGCGGTGAATGCGAAGAGGGCGCGGACTGCGGCGGCCCGTGCCGTCCGTGCGTCGTGCCTCCCCAGGTAGCGGTCTGCGGCAACAATGTTTGCGAGGCAGGAGAGCTGTACGGATGCATGGAGGATTGTGCGGAATTCTGGATAGATGGGGCGATATTCATGCTGATAATCATATTATTAATAGTGGTGTCAATACTACTATACGTCTACAGGAAGGAGACCGTGCTGCTTTATATCTACAGGAGGATGGGAGGAAAATAAAATGTTACAGAGATACCTTTTGATAACGATTGCAGGCGTCCTCGTAGCGGTAGTATCCTATCTCATATACAAGTACCTGAAGCTGCAGGGAAGAAAGGGAGTGGACATGAGAAGGGAGGACGTGGTGGGAAGGCTCTTTATCAGGAAAATCAATAAACTGAATGAAGAGGCCGGGAGAGAGAAGCTTCCAGTCCTGTTCAAAAAGCTCAACGGTATCATGAGGAGCTTCTTCAGCGAGCTTCTCGAGATAAAATAAGAATTTGCGCACCTGGAACTCAACGAAGAGCTCAGCAAGCTGGGAATCGGCGATGATGTTAAAAACGAAGTCATAAACTACACCATGGATATGTCTGAAGCGGAATACGGCGGGCACGAAATAGATAAGGAGAAGTTCCAGGCCCTGCTTGAAAAATCCGTTCAGATTGTAGGCAAGCTTACGGAATATGTGGAGGGAGTTCCTGAGAAGGCTCAGGAGAAAGAGCCGCCCGGCGAGGAAAAGCCGAAAGAAAAGGAGGAAGCGCCTGTACCGGAGAAAAAGGTCACAGAAAAAGACATACTGATCCCGACCGATGAAAAGGAAAGGATACCGAAATTAAGGAAGCTGCTCTTGGAGGCCGAGGGGAACTTGAAGAAAAAGAGGGCCGAAGACGCCATGGAAAACTACTCGGAACTGAGAGAGCTGTACGACAGCCTTTCACCGGAAACCAAAAGAAAAATAAACAACGAAACAAAGAGGGTGATAGCCGTGTACAATTCCCTTGTCAAGGAGTATAGTGAAACTCTTTCATCGAAGGAGTGAACCTGAAACCAGGGAAGGCTACCATCAGGGTATCGTCCTGTACTTGCTGTTCACCATCACAAGCTCCACGATGAAGACCCCGAACGCGACAAGCATAAGATAAGAGGAGATGTCAACAGTGATGTTCCGCGTGGTGGAGGTGGCTATTTCTTTGAACGCGCTTTCCAGTTCGATGTCGGTCCTTGCCCTGTAGTACTTCCCTCCTGTTTGTCCCGCTATCAGTTCCAGAGTCTCGGAGTCGAGGCCCACCACAAAGGTCGTGTCCCCTATCACGGCTCCTTCCTCAGTGCCTATGCCTATCGTGTTTATGGTCACATCGAACTTTTTGGCGTATGCGATGGCGTCACTGATGCTGGGGCCCACATTGTTCTCGCTGTCAGTCAGCAGTATGATGTTCCCGTTTCTTTGCCCTCCCAGCAGCAGGTTTACAGAGCTGATAATTGCCTCCCCTATGGCAGTCCCTCCGGCCAGTTCTATGTCCACCTTCCCTATCACGTCTTTGATCTGCTCACCGTCACTGCTGAGTTCCTGCTTCACGAATCCGGCACCTGCGAAGCTCACAACGCCGACTTTCGTTTCTTCAGGTATCGAATCAATGAACAGCAGCGCGGCCTTCTTGGCGGCAGCCAGCCTGTCCGGTTCGTAATCCCGCGCGAGCATGCTGGCCGAAGCGTCTATCGCGAGGGCGAAGTCCAGATTGCTCACAAGACCCTCGTAAATAATCGTAGTGCCTGCAATAGAGAACACAAGGAATACCAGAATTAGCACCCTTACGAGAAGCAGAGGGAAATTCCTGCTCAGTATCTTTTTGCCGAAAACATGCTCCATGGCCTCGTAGTTTGCAAACATCATGGCCTTTCTTTTTATCTTCCTCAGGCTGATGAAGTGCACCAGCAGAATCGCCGGTACAAACATGAAAAACCAAAGATACAACGGATTTGCGAATGCTATCTGAATAGTATCTCCCTCCTCTTAAGGAATCTGATCAGGGGGGAAACGAAGCCTTCCTTCGTTGAGACCTCCAACAAATCCCACCTGGCCGCCTTCAACGTCGCCCTTATATTTTCTTTTTCGTTTCTGACGTATCTTTCGTATTCACTCCTTTTAGCCTTGTCGTTGCAGTCTATCAGTATTTCCCCTTCCGAATAGGGGTCCGCTATTACCATCTGCCCCACGCCGGCAGGCAGGTTTTCATCCCTCGGGTCCCTTACCATGATCGCAACACCGTCGAATTTGGCTGACGACTGCTTCACGATCTTTTCCCAGTCTTTCTCCAATCCTATGAAATCCGACACGATAAAGACGATGCTCCTGTCTTGCACGGTGTTCATAAGGAAGTCCAGCGCATTGGTGAGATTGTAACCCCCGCCGTAGAAATCCGGCGTTAAAAGGTTTTTGAGCATGACGTAAAAATGCTTCGTGCCTTTCGCAGGTTCCACGTATTTCATGACCTTGTCGCTGAAGAGCAGGAGTCCGACCTTGTCCCCGCTCTCCAGAACGAAGTGGGATAGGGCCGTCACCAGCTCCGCGGCATACTCGTGCTTCAGTTTTTTCGTGGAACCGAACAGCATGCTCCTGCTGACATCGACCATAAAGAACACATTTATGTCCCGCTCCTCCTTGAACAGCCTGATAAGCAGCTTGTTTGCCCTTTTGCTGGCCATCCAGTCTATTCTGGTGGCGTCGTCGCTTGTGGTGTACTCCCTGAAATCCTCGAACTCCAGTCCCCTTCCCTTGAATATCCGCCTGTACCTGCTCACTATCCGGCTCTCTGTCAGTACCCTCATCACTACTTCCAGTTCTCGTAACACAGAAGTAACATCCACTCTTAGTTCTGATACCATCTCAAGGCACCGGTACTTTTGACAGGATTTCCGATATCAGGTCGTCGGTGGAAACGTTTTCTGCCAGTCCTTCGTAGTTGAGGATTATCCTGTGCCTGAGCACGTTGTATGCGATCTCCTTTATGTGGGACGGGGTAACGAAGGTATCGCCTTTCATCAGGGCGTTGGCCTTCGAGGCTAAGAAAAGGAATATGGAAGCCCTGGGAGACGCCCCCCATTCTATGTATTTTCCAAGCTCGATTCCGTACTTTTGAGGTGTTCTTGTGGATTCCACCAAGCTGACTATGTACTCCTCAACCTCCTTGCTGAGGTACACGCTCTTCACGGTCTCCTGCATTTCAAGGACCTTATCCGGGCTCGTGACGGCCTGCAGGCCGTATTCATCGAAGGACTTTATCTGGATGTTCCTCTTCATGATTTCCTTTTCCTCATCGGTACTCGGGTAGCCCATCTTGACTTTGAACAGGAACCTGTCAATCTGTGCCTCGGGAAGCGGGTATGTACCGCTCGTCTCTATGGGGTTCTGGGTTGCGAGCACGAAGAAGGGGTTCATCATCGAAAACGTTTCCTTGCCTATGGTTACCTGCCTCTCCGCCATCGCCTCGAGCATAGCTGACTGCACCTTCGGCGGGGTCCTGTTTATTTCGTCGGCGAGAAGGAAGTTGGCAAAGATGGGCCCTTTAATCACGTAAAAGCCCTTCTGCTCGTTGTAAGCAGTCAGGCCGGTGATGTCAGTGGGCAGCAGGTCGACGGTGAACTGTATCCTGCTGAACATGCCGCCCGTGGCCTTTGAAAGGGCCCTGATGAGCAGGGTCTTGGCTATGCCCGGAACCCCCTCCACGATTATGTGGCCGTTGGCCAGAAGGCAGTTCAGGATGGTTTCTATGGTCTTTTCCTGCCCCACGACGATCTTCGACGTCTCTTTTCTGATCTTTTCGATAATTAACTGGTACTCCTTTATTTTTGACCTCAGCGCTTCCTCTCCTTCCATATTATTTTAATTTGCCTGACTGGATATAAATTTGTTTTAATGCGCTGCTGTTGCTCGGAAATCGAGGTGGACGGCACTTTCTAAACAGTCCACATATCCCAGGCACAAACCACCACTTCTCCGTAATCAGCGTCGATTAAGTGGGGAATTTATTTTAGCTTTCGAGTGCAATTATTAACAGGTGTATATGGCGGAAATGTTTAGATATGTTGCTATTCTGGTGATGGTCACAGTTGCACTCGTCTCTGCGGGTCTAATGTCTCCCGAGTTCACGGGTGCCTACACCGTTAACGTCAGCGGCGGCGGAACGACGCTTGCCATCTGGGACGAGACCGAGCCCTACGGGGGCGGAATAACAAAGTACACCTATCCGACGTCTTATGAAAATTATGGAGCTACTTGCTTTAGTGGCAAGGAGTGGGGAGAAGATTACAAATGGAATACATACACCTTCGCCAATTACACAAACAGCACGAATGATACCATAACCGACGCGGATGGGAATTGCACAATCAGGTTTGACGAAGACGACGACAGCGTGTACGAAGGTTGGGTAAACATGTCTTACAACGGCTCGACCGATCTCTGGGAATACAACCGCTCGTTCAACTACAAGGGCAACCTTGATTACCAAGTAAATTGCACGAGCTCAACCTATGACAATCTCTCTACCGAGGACAACCTGACGATCGTGAATACGGGTCCACCCTGCATATTCGCAGAGGATGCAGGTAACTACCTGCCGAACATCAACTGCTACGAGGATACCAGTTGCAGCTACAACTTCAGCGCGAACGTTACAGACGACGACTTCAACGATGTGCTGTCATACACCTGCCAGTCCGGCTGTTTCTCAGAATTCTCAATAAATTCTGCGACCGGAATCTGGACGGTTCTTGTAGTAAATGACAGCGGTGCCGGTTCCAAAACCGTGGAACTGAAGGTGAACGATTCAGACGGTACATCGAACCT
>JAUXKD010000117.1 GCA_030624445.1 Candidatus Aenigmatarchaeota archaeon | reverse complement strand
ACAGGAACGTTAGGGATAGAAGCGTCTTTCCCGTCCCTGGTTCCCCGGAAAGAAGGATGACCGAGTTTTCCGGAAATCCTCCTGAAAGGAGACTGTCCATTTTTTTAAGGCCTGTTTTTACTCTCATGTCATTGCTCCTCGAACTTTGGTATGCCAACCTTGGATTTCTTTATTTTTATTAGCAGGAATGCGTCGTCATCTATAATGAAGATATTCGAGGGGACTTTTTTGTCCAATTCTTTTATGTTAAAAGATTTCAACAATTTCTTGGGAAGCATTACCCTGTTGCTGTTGCCGAGTTTACCTGTCGTCAGTTTTTGAACGAGGGAGTCCTTGCCGCTGCACGGGAGGATAACGAGGTCCGCCGTGTGGTGTTTCAGTATCTTGTATTCATCCCTGGTGATCGAAAGTTTTATGTCTATCTTTCCATCGTACACGTCAATATTTTTTATTTCGGCCATAGTTTAATTACACTCGAAACATTTAAACTTTTTTGTGTTCTGTATACTTTTTCGATTATAAATAACAAACCTTTTTAATACAAAAAACTGATTATTATTCATGGCGAAAACAATAGTGCTACAAATAAAAGAGGGAAAGGCGAAAAGGCCTGAATCCAAAAATAAAAGAGTCCCGGCACCTGAAAAAAGAACCGCTGATGGAATGGGAAAAGAAGTGAAAACCCAGAAGAAAACAGAAAAGCTGCAATTCATAAAGACCGGAATAGAGGGCCTCGACGCTCTCTTTGAAAAGGGAATACCGAAAAACAGCTCCGTGCTCATCGCTGGCGGCGCCGGTTCCGGAAAAACACTGCTATGCCTGCAACTTCTGATCAATGCTGCCAAGGAAGGCAACAAATGCCTCTACCTGTCTTTCGAAGAGTCCCCGGAAAGGCTTAAGGGTCACATAGAACGATTCGGCTGGGGTTTGGGAAAAAACGAGAAGAATCTCGTTATCAGCAAGCTCAGCCTGTTCGACATAGGCCGTTCGATAGACGCCCTGTTGGCAAAGCAGTCGGGGGACCTGCTTATAGACATCAGTCCCGTAATCCTCCCGGAAAACTTCAAACCTGACATACTGGTACTCGATTCCCTGACAGCCATATCTTCCGCTTTCCGCGGCAACGAAGGAACGTACCGCGTATACATCGAGCAGCTTTTCAGGTACTTCGAGAAGCTGGGAATCAACACGTTCCTCATATCCGAGACGGAACAGGAGCCCAAGGTGTACAGTCCCACAGGGGTGGAGGAATTCCTGTCTGACGGCGTCATTGTGCTTTACAATATGAGGAAGGGAAACGTCAGGGAGAACGGCCTTGAAGTACTCAAAATGCGCGGTATGAAGCACACGAAAAAAATCGTGGCCATGCAGATACTCGATAAGAAAGGCATAGAAGTTTATCCGGAACAGGAAGTTTTCAGCGTGTGATGCTTCTTCGTGTCGAGGAGTATGCAGGTTTTAGAAATTCACGTTCTTTTCATTCCCCGGCATGCTTTTTCGCAGCTTCCAAAGATTCCATCGTCTTGTCGAGTTCCTTTTTGTATTCTTCCATTCTGATTCCATAATTTTTCTTGCTCAGATGCCCCTTTACGAAGTAGCTGTTCTGCAGCGCCTTCATCGAGTCCTTTGTGTTTTGAATTTCGTTCTTCAATCTTTTGATGCCGCGCGCTTTTCTCACCCTTCTTATCTTTACGAAGACGGGAACTGATACCAAAACGGACAAAACAACGAAGACCGATACGGTCAACCGGTATTCGTAAATTTTTCCACCCAGGATATCAAGAAGGTTCTCTTGTGAAGCCCTGGAAAGCACGGCCTCCCTTTCAATAGAGTCCAACCTGTCCATCGCCCCGCTGAGCAGGGTTTCCGCCTCCTCGTAATTCATTTTTTCATACTCTTCCACGCCCTCGAGAAACGACTTCTGCGATTCCGACACGTCGTGCCCTTTGGAAGAAAATTCATACATTCTCGATTCCACAACGTCTATCATTTCGTTGACTATGACGGCCTTCTGTTTTATAACGGAAACGTATCTCGCTGTAGTCACGGCCAGATCATATTCCTCGCGCAATAACATAAGCCTGGCCTGATTCAGTGTGTGATTGGCGCTCTCCGTCCCGAAACCCAGGCTTCTCATATCATCTATAACGGCCTCGGCATCGGTTATCGCGGCCATGGCATCGTCGGCGGTCACGTTTTCCAGAACGGCCGAGGCTGGAACAACGGAAAAGGTCGCCAGAACGGCAAAGAAGACAAAAAAACCAAGCATGCCCTTGGACCTTCCTCTCCTCTCAAGCTTCCTTATGCCACTTTCTACCTCTGCGAGTTCCGCCTGCAGTCTTTTTACGGATTCGTTATACTCTCCCTGCCCCATTTTTCCCAGTTCGAAATACTCGTGCTGTATCCCCTTCAATCGCCTTTCGATACTTCCCTTTTCCTTGAGCAGGCTTTCCCTCTTCCTCCCGCCTTTCGTCAAGGCTGTCTCCGTGGCAATCTTTATCTCCTCTGAGCCGAGACTGGCAAGCCGCTTTTCATAGTTCCCCTTCCTGAGGTTATAGTCAAGCTTCGAAATTGATCCTTTCTTGAAGTAATCGTCCTGGACGTTCCTGATAAGCTCCTTAACGGATTTTTTCCTGCCCATCAACGACCCCAGTCCCCTTTCCAACGATCTTATTTTCAGCCTTTTCCTGGCAAAAAATGAGACCAGAACCATTGAAAAAACAAAAATCAACAGCACATACCATCTTTCATAGAGGAACATCATCAGGGGTATGATATTCTTGGTTTCCAATTGATAGGCGGTT
>JAUXKD010000118.1 GCA_030624445.1 Candidatus Aenigmatarchaeota archaeon | reverse complement strand
ATCGTGGCGACATGATTAGTGCTCAGGAAGATGAAAGAGCTGCAAAACGAAATATTCAGGTCCAAAAAGGTGGATACATTCCATCCTTAGTTGGATTCTATAGTCTTAGTTCCAGGTATTCAGATGTAACAGCCAGGGATTTTCAGGATCAATTTATTATCGACAATAAAAATCAGCAGTATGGATTTTCACTCAGAGTTCCAATATTTTCAGGATACCGGAATCGTGCGAATGTTACCAGCGCAAAAGTATTGCACGAAAATGCCCTTCTTGAAATTGACAATCGGGAGATACAGGTGAAAACGGACGTTCTACGCGCTTATCAGAATTTCAAGGACGTGGCTCTCGCTTATCAGACGAGCTTAATTCAATTCCAGGCTGCAGAAAAGTCGATGGAAACTCAAAGAGAAAGTTATAATGTAGGAATTAGCAGCCTGATTGAATTATCGCGCGCCAATAATGTGTTTGTCAGTGCTCAAACATCCCTGTCAAGATCCAAGTACGCTTTACTCTTCCAGAAGATACTTATGGACTATGCTATTGGAACACTCAATTTTGATCAGATATCCAAATAAACTTTTCCTCAAACTCTGCAATATACACGTTCGAATATTCTTCGGAAAACTATAAATGTAGCATTTTTTAGTACCTTTGCACTCCCGTTTGATTAAATGGGTCTTCATCTAAATAGGGAGAATTTTTCAATATTTAAAATGCCTGATGCTCACAGGCTGTAATAAATGAAAGAGCGTTTTTTTATTTTATATGACTAAAACGCAGGAAAAGGCAGAAGAATCAGAACCAAATATTCAAGCTGCTGATAATGAAGTACAGACTCCGGAAGAAAAAACCGGGGATGTGGGAGAAACCGAAACAAAAGCTACCGAAGAGAAACAAGAAGATCCTGCCGGATCTGAAGTTCAGCCTTCCACTGAGAAAAAATCTGAGAAAGAGGCAGTAACCAAAACTCCAGCAATAAATAAACCAGTGGCTGATGAAACACCTGGGGAGGAGAAAAAGGAAGCCGTAATTGCCGAATCACCAAAAAAACAACCTTCAAAAAAAGTTGAAAAAGTAGATGTCGATGAGGTTGAAGTTGAATTGAAGGCTGAGATCGGGGAGAAACCAAAGGTTAAAGAAGAAAAAGAAGAACCCACCAAAAAAATCGTAGAAAAGGATATCTTGTCTTTTGATGTACCCACCGAAGAATACGATTGGGAAAATGCTGATTCTAGCGGGTTTGGAGAAGAGTATTCCGACAGCGAGAAGGAAAAAATGGCGGCAGAATTTTTTGAAACCCTAACCAGTATCACAGAAAAGGAGGTCATCAAAGGTATTGTAGTAGGCGTAAATCCGCGAGATATTATTCTGAATATCGGCTTTAAATCGGATGGAATGGTATCGAGCACCGAATTCAAAGATTTACCAGATCTGAAGGTTGGTGATGAGGTTGAAGTATATATTGAGGAACAAGAAAACACCAGTGGCCAGCTTGTTTTATCCCGAAGAAAGGCCAAAATCGTAAAAGCCTGGGAAAATATTCAGAGTGCCTTCGATAATGACGAGGTAATTGAGGGGATGGTAAAACGAAGAACCAAGGGTGGCTTAATCGCGGATATATTCGGCGTGGAAGCATTCTTACCAGGTTCACAAATTGACGTAAAACCGATCCGTGATTTTGATGCATTCGTGGGGAAAAAAATGGAAGTTAAAGTAGTCAAAATAAACTACGCCAACGACAATGTGGTTGTATCTCACAAAGTACTGATAGAGAAAGATCTGGAAGCTCAAAAAGCCGAGATCCTCAATAATCTTGAAAAAGGACAGATTCTTGAAGGCATCATCAAGAACATGACCAACTTTGGCGTGTTTATTGACCTCGGTGGTGTTGATGGACTTCTGCATATTACAGATATCTCCTGGGGCCGTATCAATCATCCTGAAGAAGTTTTAAATCTGGATGATACAATGAAAGTGGTGGTCCTGGATTTTGACGAGGACAAAAAGCGTATTTCGCTGGGATTGAAGCAGCTGACCCCTCATCCCTGGGATTCACTTCCGAAGGATATTGAAATTGGTTATAAGGTGAAGGGGAAAATCGTGAATGTAGCAGACTATGGAGCATTCCTGGAGATCAATCCTGGAGTAGAGGGACTGATCCATGTTTCAGAAATGTCCTGGTCGCAACACCTCAGAAATCCTTCTGACTTCTTACAAGTAGGTGACAAGTTGGAGGCTGTTGTACTAACCCTCAATAAGGAGGATAGAAAAATGTCATTGGGTATAAAACAATTGTCAGTAGACCCATGGACCAAGGATGACCTTCTGACGAAATATGCTATTGGTACTACACATACGGGTATCGTGCGTAACCTGACAAACTTCGGACTCTTTATAGAACTTGAGGAGGGGATAGATGGCCTTGTTCATGTTTCGGATTTGTCCTGGACGAAGAAAATTAAGCATCCGTCTGAATTCATTAGTGTTGGTGATGAACTTGAAGTAAAGGTTCTGGAACTGGATGTTGAAAACCGTCGGTTGGCGTTAGGTCACAAGCAACTTGAGGATAATCCGTGGAACACGTTTTCGAATGTTTTCACCTCCGGATCTATCAATAAGTGCTCGGTTATAAATAAGATTGAAAAAGGTGCAATTCTTGAACTTCCATATGGAATCGAGGGTTTCGCCAATAACCGTCAATTAGTGAAAGAAGATGGTTCAATTGTTAAGGAAGGAGAAGCTCTTGATTTTAAAGTTTTAGAATTTTCAAAGGAAGATAAAAGAATACTGCT
>JAUXKD010000125.1 GCA_030624445.1 Candidatus Aenigmatarchaeota archaeon | reverse complement strand
TCCTGAAAAGGCTGGAAAGATTTTTCTGGTGAATCAGGGAACAAGGTCTTTTGTTACGGGAATGCAACGATCACATCTTTTCAGGCGCCTCTATTCCCAGCAGGCTGAGCGCGTTTCTCAGGGTTGTCCGGACGGCTTTGACCAGGGCCAGCCTGGCAAGCCTTTCCCTTTTTTCAGCCTTCAGGACAGGAACTGACTGGTAGAACTCGTTGAAGGTGTCGCACAATTCGTAGACGTACGTTGCAATCTGATGGGGCCTCATCTCTCTTGCGACCTTCTCTACAAGCTCCGGGAACTCCGACAGCTTCCTGACAATGCCGATCTCCTTCCTCTCCGACAGGGCTCCTCCGTCGAAACCGGACCCGGCCCCGCTCCCGGCCTTCCTGAGGATGGAGCAGCATCTGGCATGGGTGTACTGCAGGTACGGGGCGTTGTTGCCCTCGAAGCTTAGCGCCCTGTCCCAGTCGAACACTATGTTCTTCTCCGGGGAGACCTTCATGATGTCGTACCTGAGGGCGCCCATCGCCACAATCCTTGAGATGTCTTCCAGCTCCTTCTTCTTCAGCCTGGGATTCTTCTCGTGCGTTACCTTCTTGGCCCGGAGCAGAAGCCTGTTGAGGAGATCCTCGTACAGAATGACCTTGCCTTCCCTCGACTTCATCTTCCCTGATTCGAGATTGACAAGCCCGTAAGAGAGGTGGCGCTCTTTCCTGGCCACCCCGGGGTTCGTGATCCCGAGGCTCCTGAACAGCTGCCTGAAGTAGAATTCCTGCTCCGAAGCCACCACGTGCACTATCATTCCGGGCCCGTACTCCTTCTCCTGGAGCCCGGCCAGCACGAAGTCCTTTATCGAATACAGCGGTGTCCCGTCCTGCGTGAGGAGGACCAGTACGCCCAGGCCGTGTTTCTCGAGGTTCATCACGATCGCCCCGTCGCTGAGCTTCGCTTTGCCCTTCTTCAGCAGACTCTTCGCCAGCTTCACGGCGGGCCCCTCAACCTCGCTCTCGAAGTAGAGCCTGTCGAACTTCACCCCGAAGTCCTCGTATATCCCGTCGAAGTATTCGAGGCTCCATTTCCTTGTATTCTTCCAGAGCTTGACTAACGACGGCTTCCCGGCGTATAGCTCCTTGTTGATTTCCCTGATCTCCTTTTCAACCCGGGGCTCCGTGGCCTTATGGCTGGCCTTGGCATAAACCTCGCCGAGCCAACTGCCCTTTCCCTTGGCGGGCTTCTTCAGGCCGAGTTTCAGCAGGCCCCACAGGCACCTCGCCACGTGAGGTCCTATGTCACCCTGGTAATTCGCCCTGACGACCTTTATGCCGGCGAATTCCAGAACCCTTGAAACGGATTCCCCGAGGGCAAGGGTCCTGATATGGCCTATGTGGAAGGCCTTGTGTGTATTTGGATGCGCGAACTCGACCATGATCTTCCTTCTGGCCTTCTTCCCGGAGCCGAAGGATTGATTCTCCCTGAGGATCCTCCTGAGAACACTGGAGCCGAGCTTCTCCCAGTCAGCGAAGAAATTGACGTAAGGCCCCGCTGCGACTATCGACCGGATGCTTCCGCCGGTCTTGAGCCTTGATGATATCTCTTTCGCAGTCTCGATGGGGCTCTTTTTCTTCTTTTTGGCCAGACCGAAGCACGGGAATGCAAGGTCCCCCATTTCAGGCTTCGGCGGCTTTTCGAGAAGCGAAGGGTCCAGGCCTTCCTTCTTCAGGGCCTTTTCCGCGTCGAGCCTGAGAAGCTGCATGATACCACTATCCTTTATTTGAGCCCGCAATTTAAATTGTTGGCTATCGGCAATTGGGAAGGGATGGGCCCGCCCGGATTCGAACCGGGGATCTCCCGCACGTCAAGCGGACGTCCTTTTTGGAGCCAGTCTTTTCGAACGTGACTTAACCAACTAGACCACAGGCCCGTAATTGTAGTAGGTATAACTTTGTAATTTTATTTTTAAAAATGCCTTCATCGCTCCTTCCTGGCGTACACCACTTTACCGTCCACGATAGTGCCCTTGCACCTGCCGGGGAAAGTCACCCCCTCGTAAGGGCTCCAGCCACACATCGTTTTCATGTTCCTTCTCTGCACAGACTCGGGTTTCAAGTCGAGCAGTGAAAGATTGGCGTCATTCCCTGGTTTGACATCACGATTTTCAAGACCGAAGGTTTTGATCGCGTTCACTGAGGTAAGCTCCAGTATGCTGTCATAAGGGATACTGAAGGATTCGTGAAGGGCCGTGATGAAGTTTGAATACGTGTCCAGCTCAGGCACACCCGGGGCGAAAGGCGTGTTGAGCTTTTCGTGGACTATGTGCGGAGCGTGGTCGGTCTCTATCCAGTCGACCTCGCCCGCCGAAATCATTCTGATTAGGGCAGACGCGTCAGACAGACTTCTGAGCGGCGGGTTTACCTTCAGGTACAGGCCTTTAGACTTGTTTTTCATCGAATCCCTGTTAAGCAGCACATGGTGGGGCGTTACTCCGCAGCTCACTTTCAGGGTTTTTTTCGCCTCCTGAATCATATCGATCGACTCTGGCAAAGACACGTGGCAGACATGCAGATGCCCCCTGAAACCGGCTTTCACGGCGAATTTTATCTGATCCTTTACAGATTCTGTTTCGGCTCTGGGCGGCC